>CALCTI010000150.1 GCA_937894105.1 uncultured cyanobacterium | reverse complement strand
GGGGGCGATCGAGCAAGAGACCAGCCTGGCTAGCGTCGCCAATGTGCTGCGCGTGGTGTCCTAGGGCATGTCCTTCATTAAACTCCAGCCCCCTTGCCTGGAAATAGCCACGCCCTATTTAAACAGGGCGTTAACTTGGTAGCTTAAAAGTTTGAGCTTTAGTGACGACTGTCCCTAGGGAACGGCGAGCGTTAAGGGAACCGGATAGGATGGGAAAAGTAGGTATATGTCTATAGGGCCAACTCCATAGGGTCCGACTGTACCTGCTGCGCGATTCTTTCGTTTTTGCCCCCTTTCTAGCTATGCCTAAAACCGTTAGCAAACAAAAGCTAAAGCGCCAAAAGCAAAAGGTAAAAAAGCAGCTTGCTAAGGAAAAGAAGAAGAATAAGAAGCGCCCGAAAAAAGAAATAAAAGCAATTCAAAAAAAGCGGGCAAAGGCGCGATCAAAATTTATTGCTGACCTGATGCCGTCCTTGGGATTTGGCATTTTTATTGGGGCCCTGTTGGCGATCGCCGTTAGCCCAAAGATTGCCGTAATTGGCGTAGTGGGTGTCCCCATCATTGCCCTCTCCCTCAAATATCCCCGCCAAGCGATCTGGGCATTCTTAATCTATATGCCCTTTGCCGGAACCGTTGTTTACGCTCTCGGCGGCAATGCGATTCTCCAGCTCGCCAAAGACGGATTTTATATCCCTGGATTGTACGGAGTCTTCCAAGCCTGTAAAAAGGGGCGAAAGCAGTTTTTCGCCGACAAAAGACTGTTGATCCCTTTAATTATTCTATTGGTCTTTTGTTCTGCCACCTTTCTTTTTGAGAACATTCCACAACAGCTTGATAAACCTTTTGAAAGTGACAAGTCACCCTTTTTATTGGGAATTTTAGGCGCAAAAGTTTTCCTAGGTTATATTCCTCTTATTTTTGTTGTGTACCATTTTATTCGCAATAAAAAAGAGCTTTTAATCTTTACCCGCCTGCCATCAGTACTAGCAATTGTCTGTTCAGTACTCGCCTTTATTCAATATATGATGCTGTCCACAGGGCGGTGCCAAGGAACGGATCACCTAACGGGGTCTGCCCTATTTGAAACCAGCATTGAGGCACGATGTTTTGTGGGAGGATCACTGCTTTGGAGCCCCTCCCAGGGAGTTGTTCGGCTGCCTGGAACCTTTGTTGCGCCCTGGCAGTGGGCTTGGTTCTTAATTGGCAACGCATTTTTAACCTACACAACCGCCTTTAACGACCCCGATAAAAAATGGAGAGTTATTGGGGTCGTTGCCCTAGCTGGCGTGTTTATAAACGCAGTAATTTCAGGTCAGCGAATCGCCCTAGTACTTGTACCGATCTGTGTTATCTTGTGCCTCATTATTACCGGTCAAATTGCAGATTTAAAGAAGTTTCTCCCCATTGGTGGGGCAATTGCAGTAGCAATAGTTTTAGCTTTTATTCTTTTTCCCGAAGTCATCCAAGAGCGTGTTGACAGCTTTGTTGACCGATGGGAAGCTTCCCCTGCGAACGATTTTATCGAGGAACAGTTTGAGCGGATCACTAGAACCGTTAGGGATCGTACCTTTGGCACGGGGTTAGGGCGCGCCACAAACTCTGCCAGGATGTTTGGAAAGGTGGAACTGGTGGAAACTTGGTATCCCAAAGTAATGTTTGAAGTGGGATACATTGGCTTGGCCGCCTTTTTAGGTTTTGTATCCACCATTACCTGGATCACCTTCAAAGCCTACCGATCAATAAAAACCCCAAGCTTGCGAGGAATCGGCGCCAGCTATTGGGTTTTCATCCTATTTATTAGCTATCAGACTTACTATTACCCCCTTGATGTGGACCCCGTTGCTGTTTATTACTGGGTAATGGTGGGAACGGTTTTAAAGCTGCCAGAAATTGATAAAGCAGAACAAAAACGGATGAAAGAGCTGGTGGCAGCCGGTCTTTTGGTGCCAGGGGAAGAACCCTCCGATTAGCAAACCTTTTCCAGGAACAGTTTTTCGGCAGCAGCTTTCCCCAATAAAGCCTTGTTAGGGAATCTGCAAATAGAAATTATTTACGGAAAAACATTTACGGAAAAATCACCTGTGAAAAGCCTGGGGAAAGTCAGGCAAGATTTGGACTTTTCTGTTTCGGAGCGTTGAAAAATACGTCAATAGGTAACGTTGAAGTTACGATCGCCTGCAACGGTTTCCATCTTCAATTTGATCGGCCAGACTAAAGCTAGGGCATTAAGCAGATTAATATCAATGCTTCGTTTTGATGCCTCAGTTTTATATGTTTCCTTAACATCTAAGGAGTATTTTTCCCATGGCGACCACTTTGCTAGATCGACTCCGTGAGATGACCACCGTGGTAGCGGATACGGGCGATATTCAGGCAATTGAATCTTTTACGCCGAGGGATGCAACGACGAATCCCTCCTTGATTACGGCGGCGGCACAAATGCCCCAGTACCAGGAAATTGTGGACCAAACCCTGCTGGATGCGCGGGTGGAAAAGGGGCAGAACGCGTCAGCAGCGGAGGTGGCGTCGCTAGCTTTTGAGCGGCTGGCGGTGGCTTTTGGTAAGAAAATTTTGCAGATTATTCCCGGGCGAGTATCCACGGAGGTGGATGCACGGCTGTCCTATAACCAGGAAGCGACCTTGGAAAAGGCGCGATTTTTGATTTCAGAGTATGAAAAAGCGGGGGTGTCTCGCGATCGCATTTTGATTAAAATTGCGTCCACCTGGGAGGGCATTAAAGCGGCGGAAACCCTGGAGCAAGAGGGGATTCATTGCAATTTGACCTTGCTGTTTGGTCTACACCAGGCGATCGCCTGCGCCGAAGCCAAAGTGACCCTAATTTCTCCTTTTGTGGGGAGAATTTTGGACTGGTACAAAAAAAGCACCGGGCGCGATAGCTATCCAGCGGCGGAAGACCCCGGCGTCATGTCCGTCAGCCAAATTTATAACTATTACAAAAAATTTGGGCACAACACCGAAGTGATGGGAGCTAGCTTCCGCAATACGGGTGAAATTACGGAGTTAGCTGGCTGCGATTTGCTCACTATTTCTCCCAAGCTATTGGAGGAGTTGAAGGGCACGGAAGGGGAGCTCCCCCGGAAGCTGTGTCCCGAAGCGGTGGAGTCCATGGATATTGAAAAAATTCCCATGGATAAAGCGACCTTCGATAAGATGCATGCGGAAAATCCAATGGCGTCGGAGAAGCTGGCAGAAGGGATTTCGGGGTTTTCTAAGGCGCTGGAATCTTTGGAGGCTTTGTTGAAGCGACGCTTGGCAGCCCTGGAAGGGGAGGAAACGTTGCACCACGCCGCCGACGATATTTTCCTGGTGTATGACCTGGACGGCGATGGGTTTATTACCCGTGAAGAGTGGGCAGGGTCCGATGCGGTGTTTGATGCGCTGGATGTGAATCAAGACGGCAAAATTACTGCTCAGGAAATGGCCGCTGGCTTAGGGGCAGCTCACCATTTAGTGGAGGCTTGATCCAGACTGCGATCAAGGTTGAAATCGGGGCTGACATTGGGCCCTCCATCGGGGCTTCGGTAAAGGCTCCAATGGAGGCTTCGATACGTTAAATTTGCTGGCGATCGCCCAAGGTTGGGGCGGCGATCGTCGATAATAAAACCGTAAGCAAATCCGGACATTATGAACTAAAGCAAATCTTAAGTCCTGTTCGATTGCTCTACGGTTTTCTTTATTAGGTCGCCGAGTCCGCATGAGTATCGAAGATAGCCGGATCGTCTCCACCAACCTGCGAAACGAAATGTCACGGTCCTACCTGGAATACGCCATGAGCGTAATCGTAGGTCGGGCGCTGCCGGATGCCCGCGATGGATTAAAGCCTGTCCATCGGCGGATTCTTTACGCCATGCACGAGCTGGGACTGTCGCCAGATCGCCCCTTTCGTAAGTGCGCCCGTGTGGTGGGGGAAGTGTTGGGTAAGTACCATCCCCACGGGGACGGCGCGGTGTACGACGCCCTAGTGCGTATGGCCCAGGACTTTTCCATGCGGGCTCCCCTGATTAACGGGCACGGCAACTTTGGCTCCATCGACAACGACCCGGCGGCGGCAATGCGCTACACCGAAAGCCGGTTGCAAGCCCTGTCTCGCGATGCCCTGCTGCAAGATATTGAGTCGGAAACCGTCGATTTTGTGGACAACTTTGACGGGTCCCAGCAGGAGCCGGTAGTATTGCCAGCCCGTCTACCCCAGCTTTTGCTCAACGGATCGTCGGGCATTGCCGTGGGTATGGCTACCAATATTCCCCCCCACAACTTGGGGGAACTGGTGGATGCGTTAACGGCGCTGATTGACAATCCCGAGCTGACGAATTTGGATCTGATGCAGTATGTGCCCGGTCCCGATTTTCCCACCGGGGCACAGATTTTTGGCACGGCAGGAATCAAGGAAGCTTACACCACCGGGCGGGGCTCGGTGACCATGCGCGGGGTGGCGGACATTGAGCTGCTGGAGCGCACGGGGGCTCCCGACAAGGATGCGATCGTGATTACGGAGTTGCCTTACCAAACCAATAAGGCGGCGCTGATTGAGCGCATTGCGGATTTGGTTAACGACAAAAAACTGGACGGTATTTCGGATATCCGCGATGAGAGCGATCGCGACGGCATGCGCATCGTCATCGAGCTGAAGCGGGACGCCTATCCCCAGGTGGTGCTGAATAACCTGTATAAGCAAACGCCTCTGCAAACGAACTTTGGGGCCAATATGCTGGCCCTGGTGGACGGAGAGCCCCAGTCCCTGACCCTGCGCGATTTTCTTAAGGTATTTTTGGATTTCCGCATTGACGTGATTGAGCGCCGCACTCGCTACGAGCTTAGAAAGGCGGAGGAGCGGGATCATGTGCTGCAAGGGTATCTCATTGCCATGGGCAACCTGGATGCGGTGATTGCCACCATTCGCAATGCGGCGGATACGCCCACGGCCAAGGCGGAACTGGTGGATACCTATGGCTTATCGGAGGTGCAGGCGGACGCGATTTTGCAAATGCAGCTGCGGCGGTTGACGGCGCTGGAAACGGACAAAATCGAAACGGAGCACCAGGCGCTACAGGAAAAAATCATCGATTTGCGGGATATTTTGGCGCGGCGAGAGCGAGTGCTGATTATTGTTAAGGACGAAATTACAGCGTTGAAGGAGCGTCACGCCAATCCCCGTCGCACGGTGATCGAGCGCAATAGCGGCGACCTGGACGATATTGATTTAATTGCCAATGAGCGGTCCACCTTGGTGATTACTGACCAGGGCTATATCAAGCGCATGCCCGTCAGCCACTTTGAAACCCAAAACCGGGCGACGCGAGGGAAAGCTGGCGCGAAAATGAAGGAAGACGATGAAATCCAGCATTTTCTCACCTGCTGCGACCACGATACGGTGCTGTTTTTTAGCGAGCGCGGGGTGGTGTATTCGTTGCGGGCATACCAAATTCCCGAGTCGTCGCGGGTGGCTCGGGGAACGCCTCTGGTGCAGCTATTGCCGGTGGGGCATGGCGAGAAGATCACCTCCATTCAGGGGGTGTCAGAGTTTACCGACGACGAATATTTGGTGATGTTGACCCAGGGGGGCTATGTCAAGAAAACGGCTTTGTCGGCGTTTGCCAATATTCGCGCGAATGGGCTAATTGCGATTTCCCTGAATGAGGGGGACGAGCTGCGGTGGGTGCGCCTGGCCCAGGAGACCGATTCGATTTTGATCGGGTCGCGGTCGGGTATGGCGATTCATTTTCGGGCGGATCGCACCCAGTTGCGCCCGCTGGGACGTACGGCTCGGGGGGTGAAGGCCATGAACCTGAAGGCGAGGGATCAGTTAATTGGAATTGATATTTTGCCTGCGGCGATCGTGGAGGTGGTGGCGTCCAGTGGTGATGATGAAGGCGACGAGGCAGACGAAGAGCTTTTGGTTGAAGACATGGCCGAAGAGGCTGGTGAAGAGGTTGGAACTGTAGAGACGGCGGAAGGCGTTTCTGGTGACGACGAGACAGGTGACGACGATATACCGGAGCCGCGAATTTTGGTGGTCACATCCCAGGGGTACGGTAAGCGGATTCCCGTGGAGCAGTTTAAGTTTTACAATCGCGCCACCAAGGGGAAAATTGCCACAAAGTTTAAGGCGGGGCAAGAGGATTCCCTGGCAGTGATTTTGGTGGTTCATGAAGAGGACGAGATCATGCTGGTAACCAGTCGCGGCATTATTATTCGTCAGGCGGTGAATGCCATTCCTATTCAGTCCCGTGGGGCTACGGGGGTGCGGCTTCAGCTCTTGGATAACGACGATGCGGTCGCCGCAGTGGCCGTGGTGCCGGCGGAGGAAACGGAGGGGCTAGACGAGTTGGAAGGGGGCGAAGAGGGCACCGAAGAGGTTAGTGAGGAGCCGACGGAGGCGTAAGGCGCGATCGCCGGTTTAGATTAAGGGCGCGGGACAGAACCAAAATGCCCGCCACCGTGAACCCGTTTTTTTCCAGAAGGCGGGCTAGGGTTTGGGCGGTGGTGCCGGTGGTGTAAATATCGTCCACGATCACAATGGGGGTTTGGCGATCGCCTGCCTCCAATTTTTTTAAATCGGGACCAATGGCAAAGGCATTGGCCAAGTTATCGCGGCGCTCCTGGGGGGTCAGCTTAAATTGGGCGCGGGTGGCTTTGGTGCGCACCAGCCCGTGGGGCAAACAGCGATCGCCCGTTTTTTCGCTCAGCCGTTGGGCAAGGCGCTCTGCCTGGTTAAAGCCCCGCTTTTCTCCGCGCTCTCGGTGAATGGGCACCGGCACCAGCAGCACCGACTCCGGACGGTTAGGCAGGGTGCTCCACACATCGACCATGCGATCGCCGAGCCAGGGGCTCAGGGAGTCTGCCGGTTTGTATTTAAACGCGTGAATGGTTTTTCGCAAATGGCCGCCGTAAATATTCCAAAACCACACGGGCGACCCCAATGCCTGGCGGGGAATAGGCGATCGCTGGACCCTTGATCCCTGGGGCTTAGACATGACCCGGTGACGAGGGGGGATAATAATCGGCGATGTGGAGACGGCAAATTGATCTTGCAGTAACTTTCGCTCCAGATGCTGGTCGTCGTACTCCGCCATTAGATCGTTGCGGCAGGGGACACAGGGCACCGCTCCCGTATCGTCGCCACACACGGGACACGGGCGACGAAACACCAAGCCTCGAAGCTCCTGGGCGATCGCCGTTGCCCCAGACCGGAGCGATCGCCACAGACGTTGCCACAGGCGCTGAAGTAAAAATTTTGGACCGGAGCCTTCCGCCATGGTTTTCCCAGGGGTTCGGTTTTGCACCACACAGTGAAAAATTGCCCTGTTATTGCACTGAAATTACGGTGAGTTCAGAGAAATTCCCAGACATTGGACCACAGGAAAGCGAGGCAACGCAAGCTGAAACCGTATCTCGGCAAGATTATTAGCAAATTGACATATGAAAAACAATTAACCTGAACTGAGCATTCTGCATACTGTTCTGCGTAGTTAAGTTAAGGGCGATCCGGATAGGTCCTTCGGTAACCCGCTGCTGGCTCTCCTGAAATGGGTAGGGACGCCGGAAGAGAGGAGCGTGGCTGCAACGGTGTAACTCTCCACCGTTTTTCCGAACGAAGCGTCGCCACAGTAAAGGCCAAAGGGTTTGAGGTGGCTTCAACGACGCGGGTTTGGAAACCGTTCTCTCCTCCGGTTATTTCCCCTCTATCAGGTCTACCCCCCATGGCTCAGCGGATAGGTTTTCCCTTTAATCAAGCATTTAATAATCGAGCACCTCAAAGTCAAGCATTCCAAAATCAAGCCTCAGAGAGTCAAGCCTCAGAGAGTCAAGCCCCAGCACAGGCACCGTTTCAATCGTTAGCCCAGTATTTGGGTCAATACTTGGGGCAGCGCTCCAGCCAGTGTTCAAGTCAGTACCCAAGCCAGCACTCTAGCTATTGGGCTCAGCCTGTATCGCGATCGCCCCAATCAAAAAAACCGGCATTGCCCATCTCAATGGGGCACTGGTTTGGGGATGGGGAGCCGGATCGGCGACCTCGGCGGCAGGTGCCTAATGTCCATCGAACGGAAGAAGACTATCTGCTGTTGCTGAGCAGAATACCGTAGACCAATCCTGACGAGTAGCTCG
>CALCTI010000149.1 GCA_937894105.1 uncultured cyanobacterium | reverse complement strand
ACTGGGCAGGGCGGTACTACGCATAGTGTGTCTGAATCCGCCGACGCCTGATGATTTGCTGCACGATCCCACCGACGTTGTGCCCAGCCCTGGGGTGACGCCGCCCCCCGAAGACTCTGACAAGGGAGACGAGGCAACGGATCAAGAGCCGAAGGAGAAAAGGGATCAAAATAACGCCGGAGCCCCCGACGATGGGGATGAGATTTTTGACGCTCGCCCCCAGGTGGCGGTGGTCTATGGATCCGGAGCCATCGTGAACGGCAAGGGCTCGGCGAGCCAAATTGGTGGCGATTCCCTGGCGGAAACCTTGCGGGAATTGCGCCAGGACGACGATGTGGCGGCGGTGGTATTCCGCATTAACAGTCGCGGCGGCAGTGCTACGGCGTCGGAGGTGATTGCCCGGGAGGTGGAGCTAATTGCCGCCGAAAAGCCCCTGGTGATATCCATGGGAGACTATGCCGCGTCGGGAGCCTACTGGATTGCGGCCCCCGCCAGCGAAATTATCGCCGAGCCCACCACCATCACCGGCTCCATTGGAGTCTTTGGGCTGTTGCCCAATGTGCAGCAGTTGGGGACGAATAACGGTGTGGCGTGGGATTCGGTACAAACGGGTCCCCTGGCTAATTTGCGCTCCGTAACCCGTCCCAAGTCGGAGGCGGAAATGGCGTTGCTGCAATCGTCGGTGGATTGGATTTATGGGGAGTTTATCAATAAGGTGGCGGAGGGGCGCAATCTGGAGCCCACGGCGGTGGATGAGATCGCCCAGGGACGGGTATGGTCGGGTCGAGCGGCGAAAAAGCTGGGGTTGGTGGATGAGCTGGGGGGGCTGGAAATGGCGATCGCCCGAGCGGTAGATTTAGCTGAGTTAGGAGACGACTGGCGCATTGAAGAATATCCCAAGCCCAAGGGACTGGGAGGGATTTTTCCCTTTGACGGTGCTTCTTTGGACAGCGCAGCGGAATTGATAATTTCGGCCGGGGGACGGATTGGGCTGTGGGCGTGGTTATCGGAGTCTCGCAGCCCTGAGCAGGTGGCGTTAGCCCACTGGAGCGCCTGGCGATCGCAATTTGAATGGTTTGCCACCCTGGACGATCCCAACGGAGCTTATGCCAAATCCTTTGAAGCGTGGGAAATTCGCTAGGGTTGCTCACCGTCAGTGTCCGGTTCCTGTGCCATCACCGGGGATTAGGGGCTAGGGCAGACAGACAGGTTGTGGTCTCCCCCTTTAATAAGGGGTAGCTAAGGAGGGAGCCTCAGTTTTTTCCGCTGTAAGGTTTCTGTGCTGCGAGCCTAAACTTTGCAAGATCCCCCCACCCCCTGGTTAAAAGGGGCTCTGTAGCGACAGGTCGAACAGGTAATGATAGGTAGTCACAAGAAAAAATGGGTATGAATATTTTGATGATTTCCACCACCTTGCCCTATCCGCCCACGGCCGGCGGTACCGAGGTGCGCACCTATCATCTCCTTGCCCAGCTGAGTCAGCGCCACCGCGTCACCCTCGTCACCCAGCCCTGGCACGACACGCCGCCGGAGTACGTGGCAGCCTTAGAGGAAATCGCCGTGGACGTGGTGACCTTTCCCAGGGCACCGGAGCCGCCGGGGGGATTACCCAATAAAGTGAAGCGGTTTGGGCGATTTTTATGGGATGCGGTGCCCCCCCACGTGCGCTACGGGCAAACTCCAGCGATGCAGCAGTGGATTGACCAGGCAGTGGCGGCGAAAAAATTTGACGTGATTACCTGTGAACATAGCGTTAACGAAATTTTTATTCGTCCCGAATGGCGACAGGACTATTCCGATTTGCGCCTGGTGGTGGATATTCATAGCTCGGTGTATGCGGCCTGTCGCGATCGCCTGGATACGAGTACCTCGGACCGTCCCCTGCGCGATCGCCTATCGCTGAATCTATTCAAGCGCTACGAAAAAAACTACTGTGAAAAATTTTCCGCGTTAGTGGTCACCACCCCCGATGACTTTACGCCGATTCACGCTTTAGCCCCCCAGCTTCCCATCGACACCATCCCCAACGGCGTGGACTTTTCTCGATTTCCCCTGCGGGACCAGGATCCCGGCGGTCAAAAGCTGAATTTTTTCGGGGCCATGGACTATCAGGCCAATATTGCCGGCGCAATTTTCTTCGCCAAAGAAGTGTTTCCCAAAATCCTGGAAAACTACCCCGATGCCACCCTGGACCTGGTGGGAGCCCGCCCGCGCCCGGAGGTTCTCGCCCTGGACAAAATTCCTGGTATTCACGTCACCGGTACCGTGCCGTCCATTGCCGAATATCTTCACAGGGCTGCCGTTTGCGTCATCCCCATGCGCACGGGCTTTGGCATTAAAAATAAAACCCTGGAGGCGTTGGCGGCGGGCACCCCCGTGGTGGGGAGCGATCGCGGTTTGGAAGGCTTAGCGGTGGACTTTCCCGGCGAACCGGCACGAGCCCTGCGTGCCAATACGGTTCAGGAATACGCGGACGCGGTGGACAAGCTATTTGCCAATCCGGCCCTGCGCAATCAGTTATCCATGAGCGGTCGAGATTATGTGCTGCGAGAATTTACCTGGGAGCGGGCGGGGAGTCGCTACGAGTCCTTTATTGCGAACCCCAGTTAGCAATTCCAAGGGCACTAACTTGCAATTCCCAGCGAACTCGTTAACTATGAAAGCGATTTACGGGAAGGGATATGGCACAGCTTTCAGCAGAATTAGAAGCGCAGTTTTTAGCAGACGATAGCCCGGAGGAATTTTCCTTGGCGGACGTTTTAGAGCTGGCGGGGGAGCGCACCTTTGGCTTTTTGTTTGTGCTGCTTTCATTACCGTCCGCCTTGCCGGTGCCAGCGCCGGGCTACTCCGTTCCGTTTGGAATTTTGTTGGGGTGGCTGGGGGTGCAAATGGCTTTGGGCTCCGATCAGCCCTGGCTGCCGAAGGTGTGGCGATCGCAATCCATCGGTCGAGAGCGCCTATCGGGCATCATTAACGCCGCCCTGCCCTGGCTAAGAAAACTAGAAGTCCTATCCCGGCCGCGTTTAGTTTCCATTTGTAAAAGCCCCCCAGGGCGGATGGGCTTAGGCATTGCTGTGGCGATTATGGGCTTATCAATGATTGCGCCCATTCCCGGCACCAACACCTTGCCAGCGATGGGCATTTTTGTGGTGGGGTTGGGGTTAATTGACGATGACGGGGCGATCGCCCTACTGGGAGCAACGGGCGGCGTGGTGGTCACCGTTTCCATTTGGACCGCCATCATTTGGGGTGGCAGCAACTTAGTAGAACTGCTTAAAAAAGGGCTGGGTCAATAGAAAGTAGCCATAAAGAGCCATAGAAATCCGTAGAACATGAGCGAAGGGGCGGGGTGAGTCGCGCAGATTACAGAACAGCAGATTGGAGAACGGCAAATTAAAGAACAGCAATTTAAAGAACGGCAATTTAATAAAGGCAAACTAATAAAGGCAAACTAATAAAGGCAGCTTGGCAAATTAAAAAGCCGCAGACCCGAAAAACGCAGACTAAAGGAAAATTGGCCGACGTTGAAGTGCCTACATTCGCGAATCGTAATATCTTGTAGGCATTACCAGTCTGGGCAGGGCAAACGACTTAAATATCAATATCTTTATGAGAATCAGCATTATTACCACCGCTGCTTTGCCGTCTTTAACGGGAACCAGTATCAACCCACTGTTGCGGGCAGCCTATCTCTCGCGGGACCACGAGGTGGAGTTAGTACTACCGGTGTGCGTTAATCGCCATCAAACGGGCTCTTATAAATTTGGCGATGAAACAGCGATCACTGCCGCCTCCCGAGAGTATTTATCGCGATCGCTCCCCGATAACGCCTGGTATTCAAAAAATCTAACCTTTGGCTTTTACGACGCCGTTTATAAGCCCATTTCCAAATCCCTTTACCCCAAGCGGGATATTAAAAATTATCCGTTTAAAGGGGACACGCTAATTCTGGAGGACCCGATCCAGCTGCTGTCGCTGCCCAGTATGTTGCCGGATCCGAGACAGTCCGTTGGCAAGTCCTTGCGGGAAAAGTATGAAACGGTGGTGGCAATTAACCACACCAACAATTTTTATGTGCTGCCCATTATTTTCAGCAATCCTTTCCAGTGCAAAATTGTCACCTGGGGGCTGAAGTTTCTAGGCAGCCGAATTTTGAACCACCAGTGCGATTTTGAAATCAACCTATCGGGCGCAATTCCCCAGCTTCATGACGTTAGCTATACGGAAAATGTAAACGGCGTTCACAGTCAGTTTTTTAATCGCCAATGGCGATCGCAACAGCAGCAGCGGCCGATGTTTGATAATTACTTCGTCGGTAAAATTACTCCCCTAAAGCGGGTCAATACCCTTTTGGAGTGGGCCGTTGAAAACGGCTTTAAGCTGCACGTTTACGGAAAAGTTGCTGACGTGCCGGACCAGTTGCCCAAGCGCATGCGCGACGATTTTTATGGGGTTTTGCGCCGGGCTCACGAAATTTTTAGCACCATCCCCAACGTGAAGTTCCATCGGGAAACCACCCAGCCCTTTGCGGATTTAGTGGACCATAAAACCTTTGTCAATCCGTCCCTGTCGGAGGTGCTGTGTACTACCACGGCGGAAGCGCTGGCTATGGGCAAATTTGCGGTAATGCCGGACCATCCCTCTAACGAATTTTTTAAACGGTTTAGAAATGCTCGGTTTTATCACACTGACGCGGAGGCGATTCAGCTCGTGCAAAGCTTAGAGTCCGTGCAGCCAGAAGCGGATCCCACCCTCCATGAGTTGAGCTGGGAGAGAGGGTGCGATCGCCTTTTAGCGGTCACCAGCCACTACGCGGAAAACGTGAAAAGCCGCTCGCGAGAACAAAGCTGGGCCACATCGTAGGTTTGTCGACATTAGGAGGATTTTTGGGGCGGTTTGCTAGGGCGTGTCATCAATTAGACGAGCAAAGGAGAGGGGGAGGAGAATAGAGGCAAAATACATCGAAAGGGAGCCGAGATAGAATGACGCGCCGCTACGCCCTGACCGACGAACAGTGGTAAAAGCTCGAAAAGTTGCTGCCGGGACGAGCCGCAAGTGTGAGAGCGACAGCGAAGGACAACCGGCTGTTCGTCGAAGCAGTGCTGTATCGCTATCGAACGGGTGTGCCATGGCGAGACCTTCCAGAGCGTTATGGAGACTTCCGGGTCGTTCACACGCGCTTTCAGCCGCTGGGCCAAGAAAGGGGTGTGGCAACGAATCTTTGAAGTGCTGCCCAGCAACGCAGACAACGAATATCAGGCGATTAATAGCAGCATCGTCCGCGCGCATCAGCACAGCGCCGGGGCCACTGGAAGTTGTGCTGATGCGGAAGAAATCGGTCGCAGCCGAGGCGGACTGAGCACGAAAGTAATATTCAAGCGTACCGCCTTTGATTTTCTCCCGTTACAAGTTCATTCGTGCGTATCCCACCATAAATTTGTCGAATCGTTGCACCAGTTTGTTTTTTAAACAGACACAGTGCTTCCCAGTACACAGTGATTGGCGATCGCACACCCTAGCTAAATTGCCCCATTGCCTAGGGACTGTCATTAAATCTCAAGCTCAATAGCTGCAAGGGTTTCGGTCCCTAATATTTTTATTTAAAAGGGCGCGTCCTTCCCACTGTCAGGTTGCCGGAGTTTGATCGATGACACGCCCTATACGGGTCCAATAAATCGCATTTTGACGCCGCCCTTTTGACCGAGGGTGACGCCGCGCCGCTGGGGTTGGACGGGACCGGGTTCATCAAGGGCAAAGTTTCCCTGTTTGATCCAGGTGCCTAGGGCGATCGCCAATTCCGCCATCGCCAACGCAGTCCCCACACAGCGTCGACTGCCCCCTCCAAAGGGCATAAACTCCGTGGCGCTAAACTGGCGCTCTAAAAATCGCTCGGGACGGAAGGTTTTGGAATCAGGGTAAATTTCCTCCTGATGATGCACCGAATAAATGCTGCCCAGGATAATTCTCCCCTGCTCCATTTCGTAGCCGTCTAGCTCAAAGGATTATTCCACGTACCGGGGGAAAGTGACGATCGCCACCGGGTAGAGCCGCAGGGTTTCATTGCACACAGCGCTTAGATACGGCAGCCGCCCCATTTCCATCGGCGACATATGCTCAGGCGCGGCACTTAGCTCCGCCCGCAATTTTTCTAAACACTCCGGCTGACTGTGAAGCCAGTACATTGCCCTAGCCATGGCGGT
>CALCTI010000148.1 GCA_937894105.1 uncultured cyanobacterium | reverse complement strand
GATCGTGCTCTCCAGCGACGCAGTTTTCGCATTGACGACGACCAGGTGGTGTTTCTTTGCGTGGCGACGGGGCAAAAGTTTAGCCGCGCTATGGTTCAGGCTCAAATCAATATTATTAAGCAGGTGCCCGATAGCCTGTTGCTGTTTAAATCGCGCGTTGGAGACCTGGATCTGATGCTAAAGACCTACCAAGAGGAGTGCGATCGCCAGGGGGTGCATGGCAGTCGAGTGCGTACGGTTCCTCGCACCGCATCGGAAGAGGAGCATCGTACGGTTTATGTGATGTGTGACGTGCTGCTTGATTCTTATCCCTATAGCGGTGCCACCCACAATTTGGAAGCACTATTCTTCAACTTGCCGATCGTTACCCGGGTGGGTGAGCAGTCTTTTTCTCGGTTGGGCTATTCCTTAATTCGGGCGGCGGGGATCACCGAGGGCACCACCTGGAGCTGGGCGGAGTATATCGAATGGGGGGTGAAGCTGGGGCGCGATCGCCAGATGCGCGAGTCTATTCGAGAGAAGCTGCGCCGGGGGAAAGAGCCGGGACATTTACAGCTTTTGTGGGATCCCAAGGGGTTTGCGACCACCATGTATCATATTTTGGAAGATTTGCGCGATCGCGTGGGTCCGCCCGCCTTGCCTGCGGCCCCCGCCTTCCCGGCGTTAACCGCAGGGCAGCCTGAGCAAAACGGTATTAATGGCGTTAAGACTAACGTTAGCAATGGCGTCAATACGGGCGTCAATGGTGCTAACGCCGCAGCGGTTAATGGCTCAAACCAGGCTCCCGATGTGGAACCGACGGTCGCTGTGTTTTAGGAATTCCCATGGACAAGCTAGAGGCCATGCGAGCCTTTGTGCAAGTGGTGGAGTCCGGGGGCTTTGCGGCAGCGGCGCGGCAGATGATGCTGACGCGCTCCACCGTTAATAAAGCTGTGATTGCCCTGGAAAAACACTTAGGGGTTCAGCTCCTCCAGCGCAGCACCCGACAGGTGAGCGTCACGGCTGCTGGCTGTGCCTATTACGATCGCTGCGTCGCTATTTTGGCGGACTTGACTGAGGCGGATCAGGCGATCGCCCAGTTACAAATCGAACCCCAAGGGGTGCTACGAGTGAATGCCCCCATGAGCTTTGGCATTAGCCATCTGGCTCCGGCGATCGCCGACTTTATGGGGCACAATCCCAAAATTCAAGTGGACTGTATCCTCAATGATCGGGCGATCGACCCCATTGAAGAAGGCTTCGACGTAACCGTCCGCATCGGCAACGCGCCCCCCCTGGCGTCCCTCACCCAAATAAACCTGGCTCCCGTCACCCTGATTTTGTGCGCTGCTCCTGCCTATTTGCACTCGCGGGACTCCATCGATGACCCGCGTACTTTGCAAAGTTGGGATTGCCTACACTACGGCTACCGCGCCCTATGCACCCAGTGGCGGCTCACCGGCCCCGACGGCGAAATTATTCTGCCCATTCGCCCGCGCCTGTGTTCCAATAACGGTGAAGTGTTGCGGGCCGCGGCGATCGCGGGTCAAGGGGTTGCCCTTCTTCCTAAATTTATGGTGCAATCAGCCATGGCAGCGGGACAGCTGACGGCACTTCTGTCCGACTATTGTCCTGCCACCTTAACCTTAAGCGCCCTGTATCCCTCTCACCGATACTTATCCGTTAAGGTTAAGCGATTTGTTGAATTTCTCGGGGATCGCTTCGGCACCTTAACGGTCTAAAAGCATGGGTCAATTTCTGTTACTAACCAGCTCGTCATGAATAAACTTCAACCCGTCCAACCTTCCCCTGAATTTCTTTTCTAACCGCCCCTTTTTTACCCATAGTTTGAGTTATTTCTCCCTTATTTATGGACCTACGTGAACAACTAACTGCCGCCCAAGATGAAGCCGCCTGGGAATGGCTAGAACCCCACGCTAAGCGAGACGCGATCATTTGGGTTGCCCAGGACATTGCACTGGTGGATGTGGGGATGGCGATCGCCTCGGACAACACTACCCAGGTACAGCGGTGGATTGATGAGCAGGTTATTCGTAAGCCCGATGCCGAACAGTTAGGACAATGGAATGAAGATTCTTCCGTACGGTTCCATAGTTTAATTGTGGCTCCCTTTGTTTTAATCAAGGATTTTGATTGAAGTGAACTTTAATTGAATATATCTAATGCTGTTTTATTAATGTTGTTGTATTAATGTTGTTGTATTAATGCCGTTTTATCCAAGTGATTGTCCCAAGAGCCTTCAAAAAATCTTGCTAACTCGCGATTGAATTGCAGGGAATAGGTTAATGGCCCCTGTAATACTTTTATCGGGCGTTTATCAGGAATCTAGACTACTTGGGCTGTAGATTAATAGGACCGTAAAAGTGCGCAACGGTGAATTTACAGGGCGCTTTTTTACGATCGCTACACTGTCAGGGCAACTCAAAAACTGGGTAAACCCTGACTAATTTTCCGCTTTTATTTGCCACCTTTTCTATGGCAACCTTGCCTTCTTACTCTGCACCCACACCAACGCCTTCAGCATCCAACTCATTCAAGCGAGTTAGGGAACTGGATGGTATTCGGGGTCTAACCGCAGCCTACGTTGTTTTCCATAACTGGGCTGGCAGCTCCACAACCCTGCCGATCTGGTTACAAAAAGGATTACTGTCCTTTGGGCAAGAAGCCGTAATGGTATTTTTCTTGCTCAGTGGATTTGTCATGTATTGGTCCCTGGTGAATCGCCCTAAACAAAATTTTTACCAGTATTTTATTCGTCGATTTAGACGAATTTACTTCCCATTTCTATGTGCCATCCTGTTGGTTTTTGGAATCGCCGTTTCCAAGGGCGGCTTAATGTCAACCTTAGGCAATCCTGACTTCTGGCCGACGCTGGTGGGCAATCTATTGATGACTCAGGAACTGTCAATAATTAAGCCAGGGATTCACGTTGAGCCATTTTTAGGAAACTTACCGTTCTGGACTTTAACCTATGAATGGTGGTTTTATTTTTTGTTCTTTCCAGTTTATTGCTTTTTCTTAAAGAAACCCTGGAGACTTTATATTGTTACCCTATTTTCACTCACTAATTTTTTGATTTATACCCAGACTCCCAATATTGTTTCCCTCGTTTGTTCTTATTTTATTTTGTGGTGGTCAGGACTAGAATTGGCAACATTTGTCCATAGGAAGTCTCTTTCTTGGAAGTCCCTTTCTCCTACCTTATTTTCGGTGGCAGGAATGGCGATGGTCACGTTAATCCCCGTTTTTTTTGTGGAGAAAATCGCCCTGGGATATTATCCATTTGTGATTTTTAGGCATTTCTTTGCCGTTTTAATTTTCCTTATTATCGCTAAGGTTTGGTATGGTCAACGCTCTAGACTGATCCATCATTGCCTAATTCCCTTTGGGAAAATCTCCCCGATTTCCTATGCTCTATATTTATTTCACTATCCAATTTTAGTGCTTTGGAATCCCGCTATTCTGTCTGAAAATCTGTGGATCTCTGTTCCAGTCAAGTTTATTGTACTGATTTCTCTATCGTATTTAGTGGAAGTTTATCTACAGCCCAAGATCAATAAAGTAATCAGATAATGTAGTGTTTCCCGCTAATTTTCCGCATCGTTTTTCTGACCACTAGCCTTCAGGACGGCGTCCTGCAAATAGCTAGAAATAAAAGGCAAAATCGACCGATCACGATCGCCCAAAGGACTATCAATAGCAACGCTAACTAAATAGGGAAACCTATCAGGCAATTCAATATACGCCGCATCTAACCGCACCCGGCTCACCCATCCCGCTTTCGACCACTGTTTCGCCGTGGGGGGCAAATTTTCCCCCAGAAAGCCCGTGATCTGGTTATAGTCCGGGTCCAACTGGGCGATCGCTTCAGGAGTTAAATCCCGCTGAAGATATCCCATCAGCTCCTGGGACCGACTGGCCGACACCGCCACGCCGCCAATAATTCCGTGGAGCATTCGGGCGATCGCTTCGGTGGTCAGCATATTGCGATTGTCGTATGCCGCCCCCACAAACGCCCGTTCCCGCCCATAGGGACCGTCCCCCCAGGTTTTTTGGTTAACGTTAATGGTCTCAAATTCTGCCCAGCCGAAAGATTTTAAGTAACGGTTAACAATATTTCGCTGATGTTTCCAGGATTCAAAGGGACCCGTCGGCAGCTCTGGACCACTGGAGGTGCCACTGAGCACATCCACGAGCAAACTGGTGGCATCGTTGCTGGAATCCACCAGGGCATCTCGCAGCGATCGCGTTAGCTCCTCACTAGCGGGCACCATCCCCGACTCCAGCCACTCTTGAATCGCCACCCCGTAAAACAGC
>CALCTI010000147.1 GCA_937894105.1 uncultured cyanobacterium | reverse complement strand
CGGCTTACGCTATGACACCGTTGACCAAGAGCGCACCGAAACAATCCAATCTCGATCCAATGGCACCACCACTGCAACGGTAAGTGAAAGTGAAACCGAACGATACGACGACGCCGTTACCCCTCGTCTCGGCATTGTCTATCAGCCCACCGACACCATCGCCCTATATGCCAGCTACGCCCAATCCTTCACCCCCAACACCGGTGTCGACATTGAAGGAAACACTTTAGAGCCAGAATTGGGAGAAGGATTTGAAGTAGGAATCAAAGCTGATATTATCCCCGATCGCCTATCCGCCACCCTGGCATACTTCAACATCACCCGGCAAAACGTCGCCACCGCCGACCCCAGCGATCCCAGACTGCAAGCATCGATCGCCACCGGCGAACAGCGCAGTCGCGGCATCGAGCTAGACATTGGCGGCGAAATCCTACCCGGCTGGAACATCATCGCCTCCTACGCCTACACCGACGCCGAAGTCACCGAAGACAACGACTTAGATGTGGGCAGCAGACTAGCCGGAATCCCCGAACATAGCGCAAGCCTTTGGACAACCTATCGGATCCAATCCGGCGGACTAGAAGGCTTAGGCTTCGGATTAGGATTTAACTACGTTGGGGCCCGCGAAGGCGGATCCTTTATGACGTCGGACAACACCTTTGAAGTTGATAGCTACTTCCTAACCAACGCCGCCATGTTTTACAAACGTGACAATTGGCAAATCCAAGTCAACATCGACAACCTGTTTGACGTGGGCTACGTTGAATCCTTAGGCACAGGACGATCTCGGGGAATTTTTCTCGGTGATCCGCTGACTTTAAGGTCTTCGTCGTCGATATCGTTTTAAGCTAGAGCCCATCGATTTCCACTGGAAATGCTCCCTGAAACCATCCAAACTGCTCGACTTCAGCTTCGGAAACCCGTGTTATCCGACGCGGGCATCATCTTCGCCACCTATGGACAGGACCCCGTGGTTCCCAAGTACATGGTGTGGCGTCCTTTAACCCAAGTGACCGAAGCTGAACACTTTATTGGCGAAGCGATCGCCGATTGGGAACGCCAGCAACGCTTTGCTTACGTCCTCGAAAGTCGTGATCAGCCAGGACAGGCGATCGGTATGCTAGATGCCCGCATTGAAGGACATATGGTTGACGTGGGCTATGTGCTGGCTCGCAAAGACTGGGGGCAGGGATTAATGCCAGAAGCACTGTCAGCACTGACCTCAATTGCCCTCAGCCAAGAGCCCTTCTTCCGCGTTCAAGCCACCTGTGATGTGGACAACTGGCCCTCTATTCGCACGCTCGAAAAATGTAACTTTCTCAATGAAGGCAGATTAGAAAGACACACCATCCATCCCAATATTTCTGACGAGCCACGCCCCTGCTTCATCTTTGCCCGATGTCGATAACAATCGCAGCGACCTAGGGGCTAAAACCCTTGCGGCTCTTGACTTAGGGATTCAATTGATGACAGCCCCTAGATAGGCGTAGTTGGCAACGATATTCCAGCCGGGGAGAATTTCACCGATGATATCTAGCTCAACGCCTCGGCTACGCTGAGCTTCACCGGCGATCGAAAATGACGGATTTTCCGGATCGAGAATGGCAACGTTGTCTTTTTCTAGGTTAAATAGCGCCAAATTGACGGATAGGCGATCATCCAAAAATTCAGCCCGTGCGCCCACTTCAAACTGCTCGCCTCGTTCCGGTTCGATAATGTCGCCGTCAAAGGTCCTGGCCGGGCATTGCAGGTTTAGGAGAGGAAACAGCATTACACCGGTAGGGTGTGTTGCCCTAGCAACGCACCGCCACTGAGGTTAATCTTCTACGGTGCGTTGTGAAAAGCAACACACCCTACCTCCTCAAATTCAGCAACGCCAAACGGCATTAGCCCGCCCAAGACCACGACTGCATTTGAAACGTCTTCGGATTAATGCTGTACTTCTGGCGAAAGGCGATCGCAAACTTACTGCGGCATCTGTATCCCACCGCCGCCGCCACCTGAGAGATCGATAAGTTTGACCGTTGCAGCAACTGATAGGCATTGCATAGCCGGCACTCTCGAAGATAGCTGAACGGCGTCATGCCATACACTCGATGAAACCCTTTATTTAAGGTGAAGCGATTAGTTCCCACCAACCGCGCTAGTGCTTCAACGCTCGGAGGATCAACAAACTCCTGCCTCAAAATTGCGCTTGCACGATGCACATACAAAGCATCCACACTCCGGCTATACCGATACTCCATCGCCCCAAGACGCAACTTCATCAGCTGAAAGGCTTGGCGCCGTAGATAGGTACGTCGCGTTCTACCTTGGTAAGGACAATTAAGAATATTCTCAATCACCAACTGCATAGACTTCGTCAAGGGGCTGCTAACGGCATGGGTCATGACAATACCATCACTCCAAATCGCATTTGTTGGCTTGGAAGCAGGCAATACAAAGGGGCGAAAATTGCAAGTATCATGCAGTCCATCAATCATTTTGGCCATTTCTGCCGTCGAGCTAACGTCACGGTGACGGCTAAATGACCGAAACATCGCTCCCATGTTGCTAGTCAAAACATCGTAAATAGGGGGAGCAAGGCGATCTAAAAAGTTTTGGTAATGTTCAACTAGACCAGGACGCTTAAAAAATAGCTCCACTTTAAAAAAACGCTGCTGCGCTGGAATTACCGCAAAGGAAGGCCAGCCAAAATCAGGGCAAAAAATCGTCTGGTTGGGGGTCCGGCTATGGAGGTGAAATGTAAACTCCAAGCTGTCCCCCGGCCCGGTTGTTTCCACCGCAAAATCTTGATTTAAGGTGTAATCCAAAATCACCAGAGTCAGGTCATCTTGCAGCGGAATGTATTGGTAGTACCCTTGACCAAGATGCTCAGGACACATCCTAATCCGGTCGGAGCTGTCTGCATGGAAAAGGCGAGTGTCACTGGCGGTGCCAGGCTGCAACAGATCAATCCAGTTGTGCAGTTGCAGAGCGGTCATCATAGGGGCACAGGTGTCGAATGTAGTGTGCCAATTAGCCATTGGCGCAAATTCGTACTGTCACCATTAATGACAGTGAGTCTCATTATTCCATGCTCCCGCTCGGAGATAAAAGCTTAAAAATAAAACAATTTTTGGAGTTTAACGATGGGCTTTGATGGGGGTCTTAAAACGATCTCTAAAGCGTTGTTGAGTGGGGTTGTCCTCGGCGTTGCCACCGCTAGTGCTGGGCTAATTTTCCCGGAGATCGCCCACGCAGAGCTGGAACGATCTGCTTATCGAGAAGTTACTCCAAAAGAGTTTGAGCAACGCTTTTGGGCGTTGCAGGATTGAGGGATGATAGTGTGCGCCCTGTAGTGACGATAACTGAGATATCTAAAACTCCATGAAATGCCCAAGCTGCCACTCCTCTGAAATCTCAAAAAACGGCTTCCGAAGGCATAAGCAAAATCATCGCTGTCGGGATGGTGGACGGCAGTTTGTTGAAAATCCCCGCACTCATTGAAGCTACAGCGATGACACGCGGCAGTTGTGCTTAAAGATGTACCTCAATGGCATGGAATTTCGGGGCATTGAAAGGGTGACCGATGTACACCACACCACCGTGATTAGCTGGGTTCGAGCGGCGGAAGCAACGGTAGAGGAGCATGAAGCCTCCCGACCTTCTTACCCGAAGTGGGAGAGGTGGATGAGCTGCACACTTTCGTGGGAGCAAAAGAAATAAGGTTTGGCTCTGGAGTGTCGTAAACCACTTCCAACCGGGACTCCTCGACTGGGCGATCGCTCCGAGCTGCCGTTGTGGGCTGCGGTCGGGGTCACGATGTCCGACACCTTGCAAAACAGCTCCATATCCCAACCGTCGGCTTCGATTTCGCTCTCTTCGCCGTTGAAGAAGCCCGACAACTGGCTGATTGATCGCATCTGACGGAGCAGCAATTGCGCTTTTAGGAGATGGATATTTTCGCGATCACTTCAGAATGGCAGGGACAGTTTGATTGGGTGATTGAACACACCTGTTTCTGTGCAATTAATCCCGACCGCCGTGCCGGTTATGTGAGGTCGGCGCGATCGCTCTTGAAATCCAAAGGACAACTAATCGGCACTTTCTACACCCACAATCGCCCCGGTGGTCCGCCCTTTGGCACAATTGAAGCTGAAGTTTTGGAGTTGTTTTCTCCTCAGCTTGAACGAGAACTTTGGGAGTTGAGCGATCGCTCCATCAATCGTCGGAGGAATGAGGAATATGTTGGGGGATTTCGGGTAAATTATTAGGTTTCTTCTCATTTTAGAATGGTTTTAGAACGGGTTTAACCATGAATGAGAGGCATTATCTGCCAGCCGCTAAATAATCCCAGACAAGCAACAATAATGGACAAAAATATCGCGGCGGTTTCAGATAAATTCAAGCTGATTTCATTCGCCAAAAAACCAGATGGAAAGCCCAGGGTTATGGGGAATAATCCCCACCAAACCCCAAACAGAAAGGGTCCATAAGCTTCATCTAAAAGCCAAGAGTTATTGACAATAAAAACAGTGGAAATAACCAGTTCAATTAATGAAAACAGAAGTATAATTGAATAGAAATTAAAATTACTTTTTTTCCTAGCCCCAGCCACAGCCACAGCCATTCCTGCAACCCCATAGCTTATGAAACATACACCCGACCAAACTACCCAGGGTGCAATTTTTCGTCCGGCAGGTTTCTTCAGTGTGCTGCGTCCACTTGCCCGTTGAGTCTTTGGTTCAGCGTGATTATTGGAAGGCTGAAAACTGGGTTTCTGCACCTTAGGTTTTGGCTTTATTTCTAACTGAATTATCCAGTCATTGATGGTCTGAGGACGATCACCCGCCTCCAAAGCCATTCCAGCCAACAATCCCTCATTCAATGCTTTTGAGATTGAACGAATACGGATGGGTGGCGTCAGCACAGCACCATCTAACTTTCGTGATAGAGCCGGAACAGGCTTTTCCCCAGTTGCGATGTAATACAGCGTTGCCGCAAAGCAATACACATCAGCGGTTGGATGCCGTGCTCCCCGGGTCATTTGTTCATAGGGAGCAAACCCTCGATTCCCAAACGCCCCAGTCGTACTCTGAGTCGACGGAATAAAATCCTTTGCCCCGCCCAAATCAATCAGAATCGCTGTCCCGTCCGGCTTCAACATAATATTTCCTGGATGGGCATCCCGATGCACACACTGATGGGAATGCATCCACGACAATGCACGACCAATTTGTTTGGCAATGGAAGTAACTTCTGATTCTGGCAATGCTCCCCGCTTTCGAACTACCTTAAATAAATCCTGTCCCTCCACAAAATTCATCACCAAATAATACGCCGAAGACTCCGCAAACAGATCCAAGACCCTCACCAAATTAGGATGAGGTTTCTTGGATAACTTCTCCATCATTTGCCCTTCTTTCAAGAAGCGATCTCGATACTTTTCCCAATCCGGATCATGGCGTAAATGTTCATTCTGGGTTTTCAGCACAACCCATCGCTTTAAATTAGGCTGCCAAGCCTTATAGGTAATTCCATAGCCCCCCTGCCCCAGAACCTCCTCAATTTCAAACTTGCCGCTTTGCAGCGTATCTCCCTTTCGTAAACTCATGGCAACCTACTTCTTCACTTCACTTGTTCAGACGATGGCTGCTCAACTGGGGACCCATACCACGATTAATATCCTTGCATAATGCTTCCGATACCCCCCAAAACTGCCGC
>CALCTI010000146.1 GCA_937894105.1 uncultured cyanobacterium | reverse complement strand
AACTGCGACTCCTCACCCAAAGCCTAATTGGTGAATCGCCCGGAACCCAGCGAGTGGGCGTCTTTGCCAATGCCTCCCTGGATTTTATTGCCGAATTTCAACGGGCGGGAAACCTGACGGGCGTTCAGCTTCACGGCGATGAAAGTGTGGCGGATTGTCAAAAAGTGCGCGACTCCCTGCCCCCGGTAGAACTGATCAAAGCCATTCGAGTCCAGGGCAAAACCTGTCTAGAGCAAGCCATAAAATACAGCCACGTCGTTGATGCTTTGCTGCTCGATGCCTACCGTCCGGGACTATTGGGCGGCACCGGTGCCACCTTGGACTGGGACGCGCTGATCACCTTTTCGCCCTCCTGTCCCTGGCTGTTGGCCGGCGGATTACGCCCCGACAATATTGCCCAGGCTTTGGAGTATATTGCCCCCGACGGGATTGATTTATCCAGCGGGGTGGAGCGATCGCCCGGCGATAAAGACTTAGACAAAGTTGCTCAGCTGTTCCAAGAACTACGCCAAATTACAAGCGACCGGTAGACGGGACGCCAAGACCCGCGCCTACCCGTTTCCCCAAGGCTTCAAATCCCCCGATGGTTCAAAATTTTGTTCAGTATTTTATTCAGCGATCGCTGGGCGGGGAGCCTCACCGGCCTCCGTGAAATAACCAATACGGCGGAATTTTTGATAACGGCGCTCCCGGAGCTGCTCTGGCGGCAGCGCCTGTAATTCCTCCAGGTTCTGCAAAATTGTTGCTTTCAGGATATTTGCCGCTTCCAACGGGCGACTGTGGGCCCCTCCAACGGGCTCCGGCAACAGCTCGTCTAAAATTCCCAACTGCTTTAAATCCCGCGCCGTAATTTTCAACGCCTCCGCCGCCTGCCCCGACTGCCCCGCATCCCGCCACAGGATTGACGCGCATGCCTCCGGCGACGCCACCGTATACACCGAATGCTCAAACATCATCAAACAGTCGCCTACACCAATGCCTAGGGCCCCGCCGGAGCCCCCTTCGCCAATCACCGTGCAAATGATCGGCACCTCAAACTTAAACATTTGCTGGAGATTGTAGGCGATCGCCTCCCCCTGTCCCAGCCGTTCCGCCTCGACCCCAGCCCAAGCCCCCGGCGTAGCAATAATCGTGATGATCGGCATCCCAAACCGGTTGGCATGTTCCATCAACCGCAGAGCCTTGCGATACCCCCCTGGCGACGCCATCCCAAAATTCCGCGCCACGTTATCTTTCGTATCCCGTCCTTTTTGGTGCCCCATTAACACCACCGGCTGCCCATCCAGCCGCGCAATGCCCCCCACCAGGGCCATATCGTCACCCCCCCGGCGATCGCCATGGAGCTCCAGCCAATCGTCGGTCATGGTCTGAATGTAATCCAAGGTGCTGGGACGGCGGGGATGGCGCGCCACCTGAAGCCGTTGCACCGCCGACAAACTGGTATACACCTCTTGTCGTAGCTGGGTCGCCCGCGCCTCAAGCTGCTGAATTTGCTCCGTCACATCGACACCGTTTTCGTCCGCCATCTGCCGGATGCGATCAATACGTTCCTCCAGATCCACCAACGGCTTTTCAAAATCCAGAACCAACGGTTTACGTTTACCAGCAGCCATAACCAATCACGGGAAACCAACAATAATTTGCCGTCCTGGGCTGATCACCTGTTGCACATCAACCCGGCCGAACACTCGCTGTGGGCTAGCTTACCAACTCGCCAGCCCTTCTCATCCGGTTTGCCAGCGACGAGATTCCCCACACTGGGGCGAATTACGCGGCAGTGTGGGGCAGTAACGGTAAAAATCCATGCTTAATCGATGCCGCACCAATTTTTTCCATCTTTTCCACCGTAATTTCGTTACGGTTCCAAGAAAAGTTAGTGTGCCACTTTTCAAATTCCAGCAACATCGACTCGGCAAAACAGGCAAAAATTTGTCGCGCGGGCTCCGCCATACCAATGATCTGCATAATCTGCGACTCAATGCCGATGGTGTGCTCCACAATGCCCCCGTTCAGCACGTAAATATCCGGGTGGTTAATTTGCGTGGACATGTTCTTGGGATAGCCCCCGTCCACAATTACACAGGGCTTTTTCAGCACCTTTGGGTCAATTTGCACCCCTTGAGGCATGCTAGCCACCCACACAATAAAGTCCGCTTGGGGTAAAGCCTCTTCCAGGTCTACTACCTTGCCTCGTCCCAGCTCCCCTTGCAGGGTCTCCAGGCGATCGCGCTGTCGAGCGATCAATAGCAAATCTTCCACATCTGCATGGCTTGTCATCCAGCGACACACGGCGCTGCCAATGTCACCCGTTGCACCGCATACCGCCACCGTCGCCTTCGATAGCTCAATATTCAGGCGCTCGGCCATTTCCTCCACCTGGCGACAAATAATGTACGCCGTGTGAGTATTCCCCGTCGTAAACTTCTCAAACTCTAAGGACACATTCCGCACCTGGCGCATGCGGCTTAAGTTGAAATTCTCAAACACAATGGACGAGAAGCCCCCCAGCGCCGTGATACTCAAACCACACTTTTGCGCCTGGGCCATCGCGTTCAACACCTTGCGCACTGCCGTCTTGCCACGATTATTTGTCAGCATCTCCGGCAAAAAACACGAGTCAATATACTGACCCTCGATTACGTTCCCTGTCGGACTGGTTACCCGCACTTTGTCAGCCAACAGCGGTGGCGCTCCACACCAAAAATCCAAACCGTGCCCGGAATATTCAGGAAATCCCAGTCGCACCGTTGCCACATCCGCTTCCGCCAAACTCGTTGAGTGACCAATCAGCCCAAACATAAATCGTTATTAATATGAAACAACTTTTAACTTCGGTTCAAACTCTAGTGCAAATTCAGGCCAAAACACCAGCCCAAAGATCCGGTCCCAGCCAGCTAATAAGCCAGCCAGGACCGGAAGATTCTAAGCTGTAAGCCAAAACGGGGGTTGAAAAAGTGTTGATCGCCGTTGGCGGCAACACTTTTTGACAAGCAACGTATACAAGCAACGCAACTCACGGGCAGCTAACGAACTAGCCGCCTGCTAAACCCATTGCCGATAGCTTCATCACTTCACGCATGCTGAAGCCGATGTTGCCTAGGGCATCGCCGTATTGAATCATAAAGTCTTCTACCAAGGCGGCTTTTTCCATGCCTAGTTCAGCCGCATCTTCTTCCACCTGGTTCAGCATTTTCCAAACCAAAGGTAAGTTTTCGCGATTGGCTTTCTCTAGACCTTCTTTAACGGTGTCAAAGTTCGCTTTCAGCCACTGTTCACCAAAGTTCAGGTGCTTATATTCGTCCTTGACTACGCCTTCAGTAATTTTCTTGGCGAATGGGTCTGCCTCGGGGATGTAAATGTTGTAAGCCGCGATCGCAAAGCTTTCAATAATTAAAGACTGAATCAACAGACATGTGACCACGTCCCCTTCTTCAGCGCCCCGCTGGAAATTTCCATGAAGTTCAGAAAAATACTCCTTAGCAAACGCCATATCCGGCGTCACTTTTAGGTTTTTCCCGCACGCCATAAAGCCTCTCTTATGACGCATCTCCATCTTGGCCAACGTCTTCAACTCGTCTGTTGCATCGGGCAACATGTCCGTTAAGCGAAGGTAGTTATCGTAAGCTTCTTGCTCGCCTTCAATCACAATCGCATTAATGCGGCTGTAGGCGTCTTTGTACGTTTCGCTTTGGTAGTCAATGGAGTCAATGGCTACAGTAGCCTCAAGCTGCGTCATAGGTCTTGTGTCTCCTATAGGCTGGAAAATCAATATAACGAAGGCAGAAAGAGGAGGGGTGTCACCCTAGTTCTTTCTTCATACTAGGGGTATTGCTCAGATTTAACATTAAAACGCCCCTAGCCTTAGCCTTAATCTGTCAGTTGATCATCAGCGCCAAACTGATCATTGGCTTCTTTCTGCGGCAATGGCTGCTGAAGAAACAAGAGGCTTAATGGGAATTAAACTTTAACAAATCCATCAAATTCTATCACCCATGCTCTTTAGAGCCAGTATCTAATTAGGTCTACTTTCTGCGGCATTTTCACCTAATGTTCTGAAATAGGACGGTTAATGCCTTGAGAATCCTAGAGAAATTGAGTAAAGCCTGGGAAAGTGTTGAGATTGTAGCGTGGCGATCGCGATGCCCTCAAAGCCTCAAGACAACAGCCCCCTTGCAAGGAATAGGAATCAACAAGCACCTCTCCCCAGCTCCATTAGCAGCCTTAAAAAGGAAGCAAGGCACGATACAGGACATCAAACAACATCCTTTTTTAAGCGTCCCTCTCCTTCGTAAGCAACACTCTCTGCTGACACTAATTCTCTAAATTAAAGCGATATTTAAACCCTTTGAGAACTTGTTTCTCCGGGGATCTGGACTCTCTCCAAATTGAAGAATTGGTATGAGTCATTGGCGAAGCTAATAGTGCTTTCTTGGTCGTACACCAGTCACACTAAACGTCCTATGCCAGTGGCGATTAATGATGGCTTTAACAACGCTTCAGCGTGCCTTGTTTTTATTGGGCTTTTTATTGAGCCGATTGTAATATCCGACAAATCAAAGTGACGAAAACATACGGCGTCCAAGGTTGTCTATTCAGGTTCACCCTCCGGCGCTTCCCCGTGCAGTTGAACCTGAACAGAGTGGTTCTCAATATCCGATAGGGGAATCTCCAATTGGTTTCCCGTTAGCCCCTCCAGGGACGATACCAACTGTCGCAAGTTCGGTGTGCTGGCTCCGCTGTCCACATACAGTCGGTCTGATAAATCTTGAAGTCGTCGCCACGTTGAATACGCTTTCACCAGAGTTTGCTCTAGCTGGGCTGCCGCATTGACCGCATCCGCCGCCACATTCAGACAGCCCACCCGCAACGCCTCTTCCATCGCCTGTTCTAAATCCAGCTCCCCTTGATCCAGGGTTCGCACTTGGATGGCTGCCTCAAGGTATTTCGCCAAATATTTTGCCTGGGCCGTCGCCTGCTTCACGATCTCCAGTTCTGGTTCTTCTTCTAATTCCGCCGCGATCGCCACCTGGTGGGGCGTCGGCAATTTCTCCAATTCCCGTACCAAGGGTGCTAGATACTTCGCTGGCAAACTATGTTCTGCCGCCCGCTCTTTCACTGCCTCTGGCAATAGGGTCGACGTTGCTGCTGACCATTCATCGTGGAGCTGCTTCACCCCTTGCTTGGTGATGCGATCGCCCTGATTTGCTGATGCGGTCACCATTTGCTGTACTTCCGCTGGAGCCTTAGCCGTCTCTAAAAATGCTTGCTTACTAAACTGCTTTAAGGTAGATGGCGACAGGGCGTCGTCCGCCATAAGCGTATCGGCCGAATCTGCCAGCTCAATCAGCACATAAGCTTGACTCTTGCTGATGTCGTGATCCTTCAGCCAGCTTAAAAATCCTGTCCCTCGCCCTTCGCCCCGCTGCTTTTCGCGATCGCGCACCACCTTTAAAATTCGACCCCGCCAAATATCCGTCTGTAAATCAAAGCGATCGCACACCTTCCACGCCAAATCAATGCGTTGATTAAACTCCGTCTGCAACAGTTTCTCGTCCGTAGGATCGGGCAAATTCAAATCAAAATCTGCGATCGGCTCCAAATCCTCCGGTCGCAGCTCAGCCCGCTTCAACGGCATAACCTCCAGTGCCCCACTCCCCTGATCGCTCTGGTCCACAGCCCACTCTCCCAGCAATAAACGTTAAGCC
>CALCTI010000145.1 GCA_937894105.1 uncultured cyanobacterium | reverse complement strand
TTTGACGATAATAATTTTTGAGCGTTCTAAGCTTTGACTATTTTTGATTATTGGCTTTTAATTATTGACTTTTGATTATTGGTTTTTAACTATTAAATAAGTGCTTGAAATAAGCGTTTGAGTTTGATGAAGTTATACCTTTGATCCTTGCCAGCTCTAAGACTAGGCGTTTAGCTTGGTGCTGATATCAACCTGGTTTAGGGCAGTTTGGTATGGATGTTTAAGACATTTGCATTGAAATTTGCGTTGGGAGTTTATTTATGAGTCGCTTTATCCTGGCTTTGGACCAAGGTACAACCAGTTCGCGAGCGATTGTGTTTGATCGCGCTGGTTCGATTAAAGCGATCGCCCAACAAGAATTCCCACAAATTTTCCCCCAATCCGGATGGGTAGAGCACGATCCTGAGGAAATTTGGTCCAGCCAAAAGCAGGTGGTGATCGACGCCCTGGCCCAGGCTAACCTAAGGGCTGAGGATATCGCGGCGCTAGGGATTACTAACCAGCGGGAAACGACCATTGTTTGGGACCGGGATACGGGGCAGGCAATCGCCAATGGCATTGTGTGGCAAGACCGACGCACCGCCCAGTTTATTGACGGACTCAAGGCTCGGGATTTAGGCGAAACATTCCGCAGCAAAACGGGGCTAGTGCTGGATGCGTATTTTTCCGGCAGTAAGCTGGCGTGGCTGTTGGATAACGTGCCAGGGGCGCGCGAAAAAGCCGAGGCGGGCAAGTTGGCTTTTGGTACGGTGGATTGCTGGTTGGTGTACAAGCTCACGGGGGGGCGGGTCCACGCAACGGATATGTCCAACGCCTGCCGGACGCTGATGTTTAATATTCGCACCTTGGATTGGGACGATGATGTTTTGCGGATTTTGAATATTCCGCGATCGCTCCTCCCCGAAATCAAATCCTGCTCGGAACTGTATGGCGAAACTGACGCGGATCTGTTTGGCAGCAGTATTCCCATTTCGGGCATTGCTGGGGATCAACAGGCGGCCACCTTTGGGCAAAGCTGTTTTGAAACGGGTCAGGGCAAAAACACCTATGGCACCGGCTGCTTTATGGTCATGAACACCGGCAAGTCGCCTATGGAGTCGAAAAATCAACTGCTGACCACGGTGGCCTGGCAGCGCAACGGGGTAACGGATTATGCCCTGGAAGGCAGCATTTTTGTGGCGGGGGCGTTGGTGCAGTGGCTGCGGGATGGGTTAGGCATCATTAAAACCGCCAGCGACGTGGAAGCATTAGCGGAGTCAGTGCCCGATACGGAGGATG
>CALCTI010000144.1 GCA_937894105.1 uncultured cyanobacterium | reverse complement strand
TTTCTTGCAGACTCGAATGGAAGTGAAGAACAGAATTTTGAAATGTCGCAATATTTCCGGAAAATTAGTGGAAAGAACGCTGCGTAGGGGTTCGTCAGGGTTCGAAGCGGAGGCATTCATAAGGCAAGAATATTTAAAAAGCGGGGGCCGCCGAAGTTAATTAAGGGCAAAGTGATGACATTGCCAGGTATTACGAAGTCCAGAGGAGACAGTCTTGCCGTCAACATTTTGCCTACCATAATAAAAACACCCTGCTCATCGCCCATGTGCACTGGTCAGAACCTCGACCCACAACAATTTTCTCCGCCCTTGTCCAAGTCATCTTGCAAGCCCTCTTTTGAGTCCTCCTTTCTATATTTTGCCTACGGTTCCTGTATGTGCCCCGTCGATCTTCAGCGCACTTTAGGGGAGCCCACGCGAGACTATGCCCTGGGATCGGCAACGTTACAAAATTATCGACTGGGTTTTAATCGACGCTCCCAACACCGAGACTGTGGCGTGTTGGATATTGTGAGAACGCCCGGTTCAGTGGTCCATGGCGTGCTGTATCAACTGCCCTGGCGGCTCAGCGATTTACTGGACGAGCGGGAAGAAATTCCCACCCGGGGCTATCGGCGAGAAGTCATTACGGTGACTCACGGCGATCGCACCGTTAAGGACGTGCGCACCTATGTGGTGGTGGATAAATTACCCCAGGAATTAGCCCCCAATGATTGGTATTTCAACGTGGTGATGCGCGGCGCAACCACCTGCGGTCTACCAGAAGACTACTGCTGGAAACTGTTTAATCATATGTACAAGCTGCAGCAAGAACGTCTGACAAAATCAGCCCATACACTAGTCCCCCAATCAACACCCCAATCAGCCCACAAAACCACGCCGAAACCTATAGCTAAACGCGCCTATTCTAAACAGCCTGCCGCATAATTTATTGTGGGGTTTTACCGGTCAGTTTCTAATAGTTTCCTAAGCATCTTTACCTAGCCAACTGCACCATGGTTGTTGATATTCCTGAAACTATTGAAATTATGTCCGCTGATGAAATTCGGCGCACGATTAATCGCCTGGCGCTGGAGGTGGTGGAGCGATCGGGAGATTTAAATCAAGTGATTTTGGTGGGGATTTACACCCGTGGGGTGCCCCTAGCCCAAACCTTAGCGCGCCAAATCGAAGCCCTAGAAGGGGTAACAGTGCCCATAGGGGCCCTAGACATTACTTTCTATCGAGATGATTTGGACCGTATCGGAGTGCGCACACCCGCCAAAAATGACCTACCTGTTGACCTCACAGGAAAGACGGTGATCCTGGTCGATGACGTAATTTTTAGTGGGCGTACCATTCGCGCAGCCCTTAATGCCCTCAATGATTACGGGCGTCCAGAGATAATTCGACTGTTAGCGCTGGTGGACCGCGGGCAGCGACAGGTGCCTATCCATCCCAATTACGTGGGCAAAGATTTACCCACCGCCAAAGAAGAGGAAGTTAAGGTATTTATGGAAGCGGTGGACGGTCGTGATGCAGTGGAACTAAGGCGGGTGCGATCGTAATTTCTCAAACAGGACACGCAAAGCCTTTGGAAGCCCTCATCCCCCAGCCACCGCTTAAAACCATCGCTAGTGATGCAGTGTGATGGTCACTCAATTTCGAAAAGCTTGAATCTTCTGTAGGTTAAGGCTCAGCTTATATTACGTTCATCACTACCAAATCATCCTTGCCCCCCTCTCTCCAGAGGGCAAGGATAGTTCTGAATCAAAGAGTTTACGTGGGCTCCGAAAACTCTTTTCCCTGAAGGTGAGGAGGCTAGGGGCTGTCATCAATTGAATCCCTCAGTCAAGAGCCGTGAGGGTTTCAGCCCCTAGCTTTGTTTGTTTTTAAAGGGCGTGTACTCCCCACTGCATAAGGCTTCTGGAGATTAATTGACGACACGCCCTAGGGAACAGGCGGCAACAGCTATGCACAAGTCCTGTCGAGGCGATCGCGGCTTTTTTGATAACCCGACCCTCAGTACAGGGACAAAGCTCTGAAACCAACAGTGCCACAGCCAACTGGGTATGCTCTTGACAAAGGCTGAGGTGA
>CALCTI010000143.1 GCA_937894105.1 uncultured cyanobacterium | reverse complement strand
AAGCATTCTTATCAATAAATGTTCTCACTAGAATGGGGCGCAAATGACACAAGAACCACCACAGGCAGGGGGATAGACACTATTTCCTCTAGTGATTTATAGGATTAAAAGGGTTTATTTAAGCCTTAATTGGATTTTGGCGACACTTCCAAATAACTTTCCTGAATCTTCTGTCAACTTTCTTGTCGAATAAAATGTTTTACCCATCGCCTGCTTCTAGGGGCGTTTTTGGATCGGCGTCTTAGGACTAAACCTGTTTTTTGTTGTCAATGGAGAGCAAGTCTCACACTTTTAGCTCTTGACGAAAGGGGCCAATTAAATTGTTGTGATTGACCGCTAAAACGGGATGCTCTCTGGTGCCGTAACTTTGATCGAAGGCAAGGGGAAATGCAGGGGTTCCTGGCAGGTCCACCCAAACGCCGCCGGCCGCGTGAAGAATAACCCAAACGGCGCTAATGTCCCACACTTTTGGGGTGGCTTCGAGGGCTCCAACGGTGATGCCAGCGGCGACCGTTAGCAGGTTGTAGGAGGCAACGCCCTCGGCGCGGATTTTGCAGCTAAAGGGGTGGGCGGCATATTTCATGCTGCGGGAGCACAGGCTAAAGAGGCTATTGCTGCCGCGTCCGCTGGTGTTGACCTGAATAAGTTTGTTGTTGCAGTCTGCGCCGATGGGCATGGGGGCGAGGGGGGATTGGGCGCTCGCCGAGTCGCCGGCCCAAAATCCGTGGAACAGTTGGTCAACGGGGGGAAAGTAAACGCAGCCAAAGACGGGATAACCACGGTATAGCAGCCCGAGGGAGATACCCCATAGGGGGATGCCGCGAGCAAAGTTGGTGGTACCGTCAATGGGGACCACACTCCAGCACCAGTCGCTGTTGGGAAATTGATGACTGCCTTCTTCACTAAGACCACCGTGGTCGGGAAAAGATTGGGCGATCGCCCGGCGGATAGTGGCATCAGCCCAAATATCGCATTCGGTCACCAGGGATCCGTCTTCTTTTTCAGCGGCCTGTCGATAGCGACTGTGGACAATTTTACTGAGCAGTTCTGTCCCGATAATGTGGCTTGTGTCGGAGGCAAAGGCGAGAATTTGATCCCAAAAGCTGGTCATGGTGGGGGAAGGAGCGTAAAAAACAAGCGAAAAAGTGGGCTCGACAGCTGAGGTAAAACAGCAACGCTTAAGGATCCAATACCCTTAGAAAACCCCATAGTTAACAGCTACGAGGTAGGGCACTTAGGGCAATTGGTATACGGCGAAGACCGCACCCTACTGGTGTCGCCAATGCTGCGCGAAGGCTGGGCTCAGCACACCGCTTCGAACAGCTCAGCGCTGATTGAAGCGTCTGTTTATTGAAAAAGAGCAGCGATATAACTCCATTCTGGCGCAGAGGCGCTAGAGCTAGCTCCAAAAATCGAAGGGTTTCTTCCTAAAGGAGGCGCTTTCAGATGATGCCTGAATCAGTATTGAGCTAATCGGTATTGAGCTAATCGGTATTGAATCGGTATTGAATTAGTAGGTCTCGAATTAGAACAAGTAAAAAAGGCAAGGGATAAAAGCCAGGAGCATTATCTGACGGTGTTTTAGGGTTGATTTTTTGTTTGTAACCTTGATTAATTTGTGATTTATATTCTATTTTTCAATATTCCACTTCTACAATATTCTGCTTCCAATATCTTTTCAGGATAGCGCGCTCTAAATCACAATAATTTTGTCCTTGACGGCGGTTGAGCTGCTGGCTAAGTTGTGGTTTTACGGTCTTTTGTAATGGACTTTAAACAAGGCGCAAGAAAGTTGTAGAAGATTTTTAAGTCAGTTTTAAAAGATGCTTTGCTATCCGGTTCGCAGCCCCCGGAACACCCAAACGATCGCGACCATTGGCAGCGATCGCCCCCCATTGCTCCGGGTTTTGCAATAGGAATCGCGCCGTTTTTACCCCATCATTTGCATCGTCTGCGAGGAACACCGAAGGACCTAATAATCGCGTTTGGGCCTCGGCAAAGGCAGGGGTAAATTGTGGTCCCTGACCTGCAAGGATAATCACCGGTTGCCCCAGCCCCACAAGCTGTTCCGTGGCCGTACCCGCCATGGCTAAGCTCAGATGGGTTTTCAGCGCCCGCTGGTAAAAATCGCCGACGGTTAGGGTTAGGGTGCCGTTGCCATGGTTCCAGGTGTTTGGGGTGGTGCGCTGCCAGGGAGCGGACAGGGTTTCGGCAAGCTGGGCGAGGGCTACACCTGGGGCGATCGCCCCTTCCAGTTGAATGGGGCGGTGCGGCTGGTCGTCCACAATGGCGGTGCCCAGGTCCATAAGCTGAGTCCAGTTACGGTAGGCTTCTGGCGATCGCGATCCAGGTAAAATCAAGATTCGCAGGGGTTCGGCGGCTCCGGGAGGCGAGTTGGGCGTTAGGGATAGGTTTTGGTTCGGTGATTTTTTGTGGTTGTCCAGCGCAGGTAAGAACCCATCCTTCATGTGATTGCCCAGGTCCACGGCCGGAATGGTCCAGTTTTTTAGAATTTCTGTGGTGAGGCGATCGCGCGGGAATACCGCCTGACATCGGGAACGACTCATTAGCCACCGCTCCCAAGGTAAATACACCGAACCAGACCAACCCTCCGTCCGGCGCGATCGCAAAAAATCGCCGTTACTATCCCGCAGGTAATACTCCGACTTTGCCGTGCCCACAAAGCCATAGGGAGATTGGGATCGCCAGGCAAACAGCAGCGGCACAATATCCCCCACCGCCAACACAAACTGCTGTTCCCCCTATCCTTGAATTTCATCGGTCCAACGTTTTACTAGCTGCCACTGGCGCACGGTGCCGCCGATTAACCCCCCCTGTAAATCGCGCCACAGCTGACGGGGATCCATATAGCTAAAACCGCCGGACGGGGGCCGCGATCGCACAGCACTAATACACGAAATTCCTGCCCGTTCGTAAGCATTCCCTTCGCCCACCAGGGGCAGCGCCTGCACGGTAACCAAAGCATTTTCCGCCGCCGCCTGCGATCGCACCGCCTGCAAAATTTGAGATCCAATGGCATCTTCCCCGTGACCATTGCTCAATCCCAAAAGATGCAAATGCTTTCTACCCACGAAAAATTCTCGTGTTTACGCCTACTAAATTTCTAACTCTCAAATAGCCAACGATCAAACTAAAAAGCGGGCACCGGGAATCGAACCCGGATCAACAGCTTGGAAGGCTGTGGTTTTACCACTAAACTATGCCCGCAGATGGTCTGTAAACCAGGACAACAGTTTAGCCAGTGGCGACCATATTTGCAACCGCTTTAGCCCGCGGATTTAGCTCACTGAACACAAGGTAGACCCTAGGGAACTTGGGAAATTTGCACGGTGATTCTGGCGTTGGTGGCGATCGCTTGCCCTTGCTGGTTGCGCACCGGGGCGAACCGTAGCTGGGCTAGATAATTCTTAAGAGCGGCGGCAACGGTGGAATCTATTTCGCCCATAATCCGAATTTCCTCTCCCCCTCTCTCTGGAGAATCAGGCTGCACCTGTCCCGAAGGCCGCACGGCAATTTGAGCGGTCACTGGGCGATCACTCCACTGGGTGATCGCCACCGGCAATACCAGCCCATCGCCCCCCTGTAACGTCACCGCCGCCACCGCTTCATCCCCCGGTCGCCCCGTATTATCCACCGTCACCGACGCCACCTGAAACCGCAACGATAACCCCGCTGGCGTAAGGCTAGGAGCAGGGGCAGGCACTGGATTTGGCAACGGGGCGGGAGTTGAACCGGGAGTTGGACCGGGGGTTGGATTAGGCGACGGACCGGGGGTAGGTGAAGGGTTGGGCGTAGGTGCGGATGTGGGAACTGGGGAGGGTTAAGGACGAGGCGTC
>CALCTI010000142.1 GCA_937894105.1 uncultured cyanobacterium | reverse complement strand
AAGGGCGCGTACTCCCCACTGCATAAGGCTTCTGGAGATTAATTGATGACACGCCTTAGCACAGTCTATAAGAACCACACCTTCAGCCTTGGGGATAAGGGCACGGAGGACGAGGGTAAATTAAACACAGTTATTTACGGTTTTGCGGATTTTCCAAATTTCCCAAAAACCGTGGGCTAGAATGAGCCACATCGCATATCCTCTTAGCAATCGGCGCAACCTTTGCCCTGAACCAGCTAGGGCGCGTTAAAAACTCCAGACGCTTTACAGCCAGGAGTAGCGTGCCTATCAAGATCAAAAATGCTAGGGCTTAGATCCCAATGGGACCGAGCGATGCCTTCACTGAATGACGGCCCTTAGCAGCGCCAACAAAGCTCTGACAAAAGTTCATCTTTTGCTTCATGTTTATTCTCAAGCGGCAGGATGTAGAAATATCAAATATTCGACATCCTGATAAAGATCAAACCATTCCTATCTTGAGCTACCAGGGGCAGACCTTTACACTCCTCAATGTGTTTAGCGCCGCCCAAGCTGAAGAGGCCCGAAGTCTCTGGCGGGACCTGACGGATAATCGCGGGAAAGCCTGTGTGCTCCTGGAGGACCCCGAACGCTATAACGTTTGGGGGAAGGTGCGACTGGATAAAGGCGGTGGCGGTATCGAAGGGGGGGGGGACGACGGAGCCACCCCTGGACACACCCTGGGAGCAATTTTGCTGATGCAGGCAGTGTTTTTTGATATTGAAGACCTGCTGGGCGATCGCCAGGCGGCGAAATTCCGCCAAGACATCGGTGCAGTGTTGAATAAGCTCCAGCTCCAGGGGGGAGAGTCCGCCGCTGCGGTGGAAAATGTCCTGACCTTTGACCCTTTTGAGGGACAGGTGCCGGTGTGGGGCGACTTGAAAATTATGTCCCTGCTGCAGGAGCTGCACGGCTTGGGGAAAGTTTATTTTGGAAATGCGAATTTTACCGGTCGGGCGCTAGATGCTCTCCAGGATATGGATGAGGGCGATCGCACGGAGTTTTCCAAATGGTTAACTCAGGGGCCACTGGCTAAATTGTGGTGACCCATTCCTAGGGTTCTATTCCTAGGGTTTTGTTTGTACGGTTTTATTGCCGATGAGGCGTATTGCTCGTTTTTTAACCTAAGGCTAAGTCCTCCGCTATTAAAGGTCCCACCGCAATTTTTTCTTCGCGGAATTTAATTATTGCTGGTGCTGTCTGGGCGATCGCTGCGCTACTGTTTTTCCTCTTTTTCAGCGTGTCCCCCAGCGGCGAACCCCGTCCCCTGTGGTACAGCATTGGTACCTCAGTTTTTGAGTACGTTGCCTATTCCGGGGCAGCGATCGTCTGTTTCCGCCATTGGCGC
>CALCTI010000141.1 GCA_937894105.1 uncultured cyanobacterium | reverse complement strand
CGCCGCCCTGGTCCCGGTCAGGGCAAATAATCAACTTATCCTCAATGACCCGGAACATTTCATAGTCGCGCTCGGGCTGCCATTTGGCACCGATAACGGTGGTAGCGAGAAATCCCAGTTTTCGGTATGCGTCGGCGGTCTTTTCTCCCTCAGTCAGGAACAGGTAGGGGGATGAGTCGATTTTTTCCAGAATTTCCTCGTAGTAGAGGGGCAAAGTCTGTGAGCGAATGTACGACTTAAGGGAATCATTTACTTCCCTGGCAGCAACCCAGCGCCCTTTAACTTTGTAGGACTGGAAGATTTTTTTGTCGCCGCCAGCCTCGTCTAGGCGCTCAACCTTGATGCGGTGATCAATGTCTATACATTCGTAAAACCAGGTTTTCTTCCACGCTTTTCGGGGGGGCTTTGTCCATTCATCTTCAGGGCGATCGCCCGGTCGCTTGGGCGGGCTCAGGAAATTGCGAATTTCCCGCTTATGATTTTCATCGTCGGGATGGTCCCAGCACTGCCATTTCCCTGTTTTGGGGTCAACTTTAAGGTTGTTCCCCTCGCAAATGGGGCAAATAAATTCAATCTGCGATCGCGTTTCTTTGTGGACGGTTAGGCGATCGCGGTGGTCCAGTAGTTTGAAGGACATCAGCTCGCCTCCTTGGGCCATAGGCCACCAAAAGTATCTTCTGCCAACGGGTATTTAAAAACACCCGCAGCTTGTCGAATCTCAGTGAGAGCGTCCTGCCCCTCAGCGAAATCTAATAGTTTCGGACCATGCTCTTTGAATAGCTCCCAAAAACGGGAAGACTCAATATGAGCAATCATCAGCCGAGCGGATAGTAACGTCTTAACGCTCATGAGACGTAGCCCAGAAGGAACGTGAGTTATTGAATACTTTGATGGGCAGCTCTCGGGAGTCACAGCCTTACTATCACTCCAGTGGGTCGTGAGGACTTTTTCTTCATCTTCCATGAAGCAGTGAATCCCCCAATCTCCGTACACTTCGGCGATTACTGGGATAGAAAACATCAGATAACCTGCATCTGGCTTTCGACTCACAGAAACAGGATTTCCTCCCACCTCAAGAAACACATCAGGAATCGGCTCGTGTTCTAAATGGGCCACAGAAACCAGGATTACTCGATCCTCCGCATCGACGATGCGATCGCGTAAATCGAAAAGATTAATAGTCATTACACCTACCTAAAACGGAATGTCTATGTCGTCGGGGTCTGGGTCGTCGTAGATAAACGGACAACATTCAAAAGATTCTTTGGGAACACGAAAAGCTAGCCGGGGGATGCAGATGCCCACGACAAAGGAGAGGGTTAGAGTTTGGTGCTGCCCGTGGATTTTTCGCAGAATGACGGGGCCCACCAGTCGGCACTGGGATAGCTTGAACCCTGGGATATGGCTCCTAGCCCAGTTCAGCTTCTGTAGGTCAATCCAAAAGCTGACTAGCTCCTTACCGATTCGGACCAGTAGCGCTTTCATTGCTGCCCGTCGCCCTGAAGCTCTGCGCCCTCATTCAGCACCTGGAGCAAAAAGGGGATTTCCAGCAACCCCTTTGGGTCGATGGAGATAAGCCACGGAGATCGCAACAGCAGCGCCGCCGAGAACCATTCGCCCACGCCGTAGAAATGGGAGGGGATAATCTCCACCGCCACCGGAAAACGCCAACGAATACGGTATGGGCGCACCACGAAAAGCAGCACCAAAAAGGCTCGGCAGCGCCGAAGTAGTTTAGGTATAATCATGGATAATTCAGATAAAGCCAGATTTGCCCCGACCTGATGGCGGGGTGTCTGTGTGTTTAGGGGGTCTGTATGTTTTGGGGGGCTCGGCGTGGGGACGCTGAGCCCTTCCCTATCCCAAGATTTCGGGAGGATAGGGGCTAGAAGAATTTTCAAATCCCCCTTTGATGTCCGGCAACGGGTAGCTGGAAAGGGGATTGGATGAAAGGTCTGATGGATCGCCCTTTGGAAACTGATCTAAGGGATATCCCAGGTTTTCTAAGGGATCACCGTCAAGGTCGGTGAAGTGCGGCTCCTGCATATTTATCCGCCGCAGTTCACCCCTCAAAAACTGTATTTCTCCCATCGCCAGGGACAGCAATTGCTCTGTCCTGGTAAGGCGCTGGTGTACCACCGTCATTTGGCGGGTCAGCACTCGGGCATTTGCCATTATCGATACTCCCAAAATCACGCGGTGTGCGAGAATCTAGGTGGATTTACTGACGTTTTGCTTGTGAGTTCAAAACTTCTTTAGAAGATCCACCGAAGTATCGGTGGGTGCAACCACCGATACTTCACTTTGTTTCGCTTCAACCACCAGTATCGTTCATGGCTGCCCTAGTGGGTAGGAGCCTTTATTTATTGAGTCAATACTGCAAGTTTCACGATGGTGGATTCTGCTTGTGAGTTCAGAAATCTGGCTGTGAACTTATTAGGCTGCGATCGCCTGTCCACAGAAAGCCGGAAACAATTGGTTGTAAAACACTCTCCAATCCGACGACAAAGCAATAAGAGATAGGCGCAAAGGAGTTACTGAGCAGAATTTAACCTCTGTAAAGCACGATTAAACCAACTTTCTTCAGGCAAGTTTAATGGTTCAGTCATGGCTGAAGGATCTGAGTCAATGACAGTCCCTCCCAAATAACGGTTGCCATTGAACACTTGAAGTTGAATGCGTTGTGCGGACTCCAAATCCCCGTTCGCTATGTCAATATTTCCAAACAGCCAGAACTCCACAGGGTTAATCCATCCACCCATCTTGATTTCCGAGGTGCGAACTTCAAGATGTGGGTATGGACCAACCTTCCATTCCATCATCAACTCGTCAATTTCTTGGTCTAGTTCTTCTGAGGGGAAGAAATCAGCATAAATATCAAAAGCGAAGAAAAAGGAAGGTTCCAGGTCGAGAGATAGATTTAATAAAAAGGCTCTCAAGACCTGTTCAAAGTCTCTAAAGCGCTTCCGAATAACGTATGAAATATGGGAGCGAATGATTGCTCTTTCTGTTGAAGTTGCAGGCTTGCACCCTCGTGCTTTTTGGATTAAAAGTGAATTTTCTGGGTTCATGGGAGTATGCAGAGGTATTCAATAAACGGAATTGCATGATCGCCAGGGCGATCGCCATTAGGCGGTTAAACCCCAGTCATCCCCATCGCGCCCGTAGATCTCCCAATGGGATGATTGTGACGCAATTTGCAGGCGCGGGGGTTCACCCACTGGGGTGATGCAGTCAAAATCTAGGGGCTCCTCAGACATTTTCGCGAGCAGCCGCCATAGCAGCGCCATAGGGACGATTATTGAGCCGTCTTTGTCAACGGCACACCTAACGCGCACCTGCACGTCAATGTCATCGTTGCCGCTGGCGATATAAATACACCCATCATTGACTGAAGCCCTCATTAAGGCTTCGGCACGGTCCAGGGGGATTTCCCCGCGCCGTCGGTAGCGTTTAGCTACATCAAAAGCCTTGTATATCAAGGCTGGCACACACTTAAATTTCACGGAATGACACAGGGATATTTCCCAAACACTTAACAACCTTGCTGTCGAAGCGCTCCACGGAGAGCAGCGGCAGGGGCGATCGCAGTATTCAGGTGTTTACAATGTGCAGTTAACGGCTTGGATATTGGTAACGATGATCAACACCCAAGGCCTTGCTTCGGGCTGGGAGCCGCACTACACACCGGCTCCCTATTTTTTTGCTAGTCCATTGAGTTTTTCCTCCATTTCAGGATCAACGGAGAAGTTGCTGAGCGGCTCACCCAAACTCTTTTTTTCCAAGAGCCGATGAAATACCTCATCAAAGGTCAGCCCATATTTTCTCGATGCATACGTAACCGCTGCATCAAACTCCTCTTTGTTTTCCTGGACAAAATCTTTAACAAGCTTTGACATCACTGTCCTAGCAGTCCAGCCATGGGCATTAACCATGACTCGGAAATAGTCAGAATCTCTGTCAGACAAGGGAATGACGCCCAGGTTGAGTCCCGCCATTTACATATAGCCCGTGATGCGAGGGTGTATTCCTCATAATTGCATCCCAGGCGAAAACTGGCACCTCATGGAAGAGAGTATAACATATGCATGCTTAAAGCAGCTTCTAAGCACGGTTATGCTATGCTATTAACAGGCGTTACGGAGGTAACGCCTGTGATAGTTGCCTCTGGACAAGACCCAAGCAACCACAGGTTTTTACAGCTACAGCGCCGCCACAGCTCGTTAATTTGTTGATTCCGGTCCCTGCGATAGAAGCATCACCGGCAACTGTTTATGTACGGCTGTCCCAAAAACCAGCTCCAAATAGTCCCGCAGCCAGCGCAAGAAAGCCGTTACACCTTGAATAATGGGTTTTCAATCTGTAAGCGTGCTTTTATTGGATAGCCAATCATGGTTGCCCTCGCTAGCTGCTGATACGCTACTGAGTTGGTGGTCACAACCTCGTACCGACTATCCAGAAGGGCGCTGTGACGGGGTAATTGCACCGGGTTGGCTATTCCGAAAGGAATCATCGCCTCGTGTCCAGAACCGCGCCTGATGCCCAATTGCCAGCCGATTCCGATATGTCGGTTTGGCTTTATCCACGGCGATCGCCCTTCCTGCTGGAGCGATCGCCCTAAAGCTTTCAAGTAATCTCTATGACTAAAACGAAGGTGCTCCAGGAGCGAGCACCCCAGCCGCCGCCTACCCGCAAACAGCCCACCCTAGTGGTGCTGGATTTAGGTAATTTTCAATGCACTGCCTACGATGGCGCAGTATTTAGGACCATCCGTAGCCTGCTGGTGCAGCTTAAGCCAGGGCAAACACCGTTAAAGGCTTCTGCTGACAGCCCCCTAATTTCCCTGGGCAAACACCGGTACCACGTGGGACCGAAAGCAAAGGACTACAGCAAATACCGCGCTGTAGTTTCGTCCGACAAGACCGATGTGGCCGAGGTGTTTCTAGCGGCCACAATGCCGGAT
>CALCTI010000140.1 GCA_937894105.1 uncultured cyanobacterium | reverse complement strand
AGTTGCCCCCCGGAACGGTACAAACCCTGGTGCAAAATCCCCCCCAGCTCGCTCGCATCCTCACATTTCACGTGGTGTCGGGCAAATACACCCAGGCGGAGCTGCTGAAAATGGGGCAGGTTGATTCCATTGAGGGGGCTCCCATTCCTGTGCGCAGGGGCTTGAACGATGCCTTCGAGGTGAAAAATGCAACGGTGTTAGCGGCAGATATTGAGGCGGAGAATGGAATTATCCACGTGCTGGATAATGTGATTTTGATGGGGTGACGGGGGCACAGGGAACTTTTGGGTCTGGCTTCTGTTGTGGAGAGCCGATTAGTTGCCTGTTATCACTGGGATTTAATTTCAAAAACTGGTAGCGTCCCACCATTCGATAAACTTATGAGCAAATCTTGACTGATTTGTCGCACTGAGCCGCCAACGGAACCTATGGTTCCGAGTCTGGTGGAAAGCTTTAAGCAGGTTAGGGTGATGGCTGGCTGTGTCGTTATTCCGTGCCCCTGGCGAACTTGTGTCAGTCGATGTTCTCAAATAATGAGAGAATTAGTAGCCAAGATTACTGATTGTCCCTTCGGGGGCGGTATCTCGGCGGACCGGAGATCGCAGCAGGGGTGATCCGTGTCCAAGATAGAAGGAACAAGCAAAATCGTCTTTAAGTCCCTGAGGAGCTCGACGAAAATGCCCATCGCAGTTGGAATGATTGAAACCCGTGGCTTTCCCGCAGTTGTGGAAGCGGCTGATGCCATGGTAAAAGCCGCCCGCGTAACCCTAGTAGGCTACGAGAAAATCGGTAGTGCTCGCGTGACCGTTATTGTGCGTGGCGACGTATCTGAGGTTCAGGCTTCCGTTGCGGCTGGTAAGGAGTCCGTCCGTCGCGTTGACGGTGGTGAAGTGGTATCGACCCACATCATTGCCCGCCCCCATGAAAACCTAGAGTACGTGTTGCCTATTCGCTATACCGAGGCGGTTCAGCAGTTCTCCGAATAATTGTCGAGTTTGGGGTGCGCCTCAGCACTGAAAAACTCCTCTGACCTAGGCTGGTACATTGTTGTCGATTTCCAGCCGAGTCAAAGACCAGTCATAAGATGAAGCCTAAGAATCATTAGCTAAAGGCTTTTGAGAATTTCCCAGATATTGTTTTGGGAGTCTGTCTGCTGATGGCTAATTTTCTGAATTTGCTATGAAAGTGAGACCTGATCGCAGTGATTCTGTGTGTGGGGTAGTGATGGGTTGAACGAAAAGCAAAGTGTTCAAGCTAGCTTTCACTACTCACTATGGAGAATTTGCGGGATTTCATTAAGATTTTTAGTCTGAATAAACGATTATTTGAGTCCTGGCTGGATAGGTGACATTTAGTCGATGATGGACTCAATTGGTTTTTGTCGTTTAGTTTTTATCACTCAATAAATATTGCTGGCGTTCAGTGATTCACTGGCGCACTGTTTCTATGCAAATTGCCCAAGTTCGCGGCACCGTTGTTAGTACCCAGAAAGAGCCTCGCTTGCGAGGGTTGAAGCTGCTGTTAGTTCAGTTGGTGGATGATTCTGGGCAGTTGACGGACCGTTACGAGGTGGCGGGAGATGGTGTGGGCGCGGGTGTGGAAGAGTGGGTGCTGGTCAGTCGGGGCAGTGCGGCGCGGTTTGTGGACGGCGGTGAAGATCGCCCTATTGATGCCGCTGTGGTGGCCATTATCGACACGGTTAGCGTGGAGAAAATGCGCCTGTACGACAAGTATCAAGAAGAGCGATCGCTATTGCCTGAGTCTTAGGAGGGAGTCACGATGCAGGTTTCACAATCTGGTTCTGCTGCCCCCGTGCGAGGGGAGCCCAGTATTCATCCGTCAGCGTCGGTCCATCGCTTTTCTAATGTGGTGGGGCCGGTGACGGTGGGTAAAGGGGCGCTGTTGGGACCGGTCACGTCTTTGCGGGCTGAAGATAATACGCCGTTTCATTTGGGACAGCAAACTCGTGTCAATGATGGGGCGATGATTCACGGTCTGGGTCATGGGCGGGTGCTGGGAGATGATGATCGCGATTATGCGGTTTGGGTGGGCGATCGCAGTGTGATTAGCCATTTGGCCCTGGTTCACGGTCCGGCTTACATCGGCGCTGAGTGCTTTATCGGTTTTCGCTCAACAATTTTTAACGCCCGCCTTGGCAACGGTTGTATTGTCATGATGCACGCCCTCGTTCAAGATGTGGAAGTTCCTCCAGGGCGTTTTGTGCCGTCGGGATCGGTGGTGCTAACTCAGGAGGCGGCTGATGCCTTGCCTACGGTGCGCCCCCGCGATCGCGAGTTTGTTTCTCAGCTTGTGGGCGGCAAACAAGGATTTAACCAGATACCAGAGGCGATCCAGGTCGCTAGTGCTGCTGAAGTCACCCATGCTTCTCGCTCGTATTCCGATTCGTATTCCAATCCAACCAGTCAAAGTCAAGTATCCAAGTCCAGGGGGTCCGTGGTGAGCACGTCTCTTAGCCCAGAATTAGTCCAACAGGTTCGTCAACTTCTCGCTCAGGGTTATAAAGTTAGCGCGGAGTCGGCGGATAAGCGGCGGTTCCAAACGGCATCGTGGAATAGCTGTTCGATGCCCCAGTCCTCCTACGAGGCAGAGGTGATGTCAGCGCTGGAGTCGTGTTTGTCCAACAATGGCGGCAATTATGTGCGGCTGATTGGGGTGGATGCCACCAATAAGCGACGGGTGTTTGAGGATATTGTGCAGCGTCCTGGCGATCGCCCCGGCGTTGGCAGCACCAGCTCCACCTTTACCCCTTCTTCTAACGGCAGCTCCAACGGTAGTTATCGCAATGGATCCGCGAGCAGTTTTTCTGGCAGTGCTAACGGCGGTATTTCCCAGCAAATTCAACAATTAATTTCCCAAGGCTACGGTATTTCTCTCGAGTTCACCAGCCTTCGCCGTTTCCAGGTGAGCGCTTGGACTAGCTGCGGATCTTTTACCAGCAACCCCAATGCTAGTCAGGTGTTGGGCGCTTTGGAAGCCTGTATGGCTGACAACCAAGGGAACTACGTTCGGGTTCTTGGGGTGGATACGGTTAACAAGCGGCGAGTGTATGAGCAGATTGTGCAGCGCCCCAGCGGCCCCGTTGATAGTGTGAGTGGCGGTGGCTCCCGTTCTAATTTTGTCCCCGCTGGTGGCGGTGGGGGAGCTTCGGCATCGGGCGGCTTGGGGGCTGATGTGGTGGGGCAAATTCGTAGTGCCCTGTCTGGCGGCTGTAAAATCACGGCGGAATTTACTGACCCCCGTCGCTTTAGAGTGAGCGCTTGGACCTCGTGCAGCGGGGTGAGTGCCACTAGCGAATCCCAGGCGATCGCCCAAGTGGAGCAATGTATGGCGGACCATCCCGGCGATTATGTGCGGGTGTTGGGGGTCGATCCTAAGGCGAAACGGCGGGTTTTTGAGGCGATCGTGCAGCGTCCCGGCGCCAAAACACCGGCTCGTGCGGCGGCACCTGCTCCTTCCTATAGCGCAGCCTCCAGCAATGGTAGCGGCTACAGCAGCAACGGTTCTGCATCCTACGGGGGTGGCGCGAGTAAGTTGCCTGCCGATGTGGTGAACCAGGTGCAGCAGTTGCTCTCCCAGGGCTACAAAATTGGCACGGAGCACGTAGACCGTCGGCGATTCCAAGCTAATGCCTGGTATAGCTGCAAGCCTATTGAAGCCCGGAGCAATGCCCAGGTGATCTCTGAGCTGGAGTCTTGTTTAACGGACCACAGCGGCGAGTATGTGCGGGTGATTGGTATCGATACCCAGAACAAACGCCGGGTGTACGAGGAGATTATTCAGCGTCCGTAGTCGTGATTCGTAAACTATCTACACCTGTTTAACGTTCTCTTACGCCATATGTCGATTGCCTCGGTGTTCGTTCGCTGGGGCAATTGTTGATTTATCCTAAGTGGACATCTTTAGAAATTCATTAATTTAAGCAGTGCGAGTCTGTCATTGAGCCTGAGTTACTTATGAATTTGCAGCCCCTTCACCCCATTAGCGATCGCGATTCTTGGATCGCGGGGGAGGTGGTTGTGGATTCTACGGCGGTGGTGGCTCCTGGCGTGCTGCTCCAGGCGGAACCGGGATGTCGTATTCGCATTGGTCCCGGCGCGGTGGTGGGTATGGGCACGGTGATCCATGCTTACAACGGTGCCATTGAGGTGGGAGCTGGGGTAAATGTGGGGGCGGCGGTGCTGTTGGTGGGACGGGTGACCGTGGGCGATCGCGCCTGTGTGGGAGCCCAAACTACGGTGATGAATTCGGTGGTGAATATGGGGCAGGCGATCGCCCCCGGTAGTTTGATTGGCGTCCCCTACGCAGCCGGCCCAAGCCCTCAAAGCTCCACCAGCTCTAGCTCCAGTTATTCCCAAACCTCAACAGTTTCCCGTTCCACTAGCCTCGACGACGCATCCAAAGCTTGGAACTATACCGCCTCCA
>CALCTI010000139.1 GCA_937894105.1 uncultured cyanobacterium | reverse complement strand
CCAGCAGGGGGCGTACCAGTAGGAGAGTGTGGGTGAGGGAGCGCCGGGGCACCAGGGAACCGAGTCAACGGCTGCCGCTGCCCCGCACCAGGTTAAACAGCAGGGTTTCGGCGCGATCGCTTGCGGTATGTCCAGTGACTAAATAATTGCAACATTGTTGCTGGGCGATTTCCTGAAGTTGTGCGTAGCGCCATTGGCGGGCAGCGGCTTCGGTTTTGGGGAGTGATCCTTGGTTGACTCCGGTAGAAGGGTCAGAAAATTTGCATAGGGTGGCGGGTAAATTACTGGACTTAGCCCACCTGATCACAAAGTCCCCATTGGCGGCAGAATCGATGCGCCACTGGTGATCGCAGTGGATAAGATGCAATGCCCAGTTCCATTTAGGGGCTAGGTCCAGGAGAAGCTGGGCAAGGAGAAGGGAATCTTGACCGCCGGAGCAGGCGATCGCAATTCGACCGTTGCGGGGTAAAAGGGGGTTCGCCCTCAGGGCCACGTGCAAACGCCCGTGCCACTGAGTCCAACGCTGATTGGGACCGGTGCCCATAGGAAACCCTGGTCAATTTGTCGAATTGAATTGTCGGATTGATTTGTCGAATTGGGTTGCCGGGGCAATGTTTCTAGTTAATTGGCTAGCTTAATTCTTCTAGTTAATTGGCTAGCTTAATTCTTCTAGTTAATTGGCTAGCTTAATTTGCCAAATCAATTTGCCTAACCGACGCCCCTTACAAAAACCAGCCGTAGGAGTGTAGCCCTTTGCCAAGAATGTTGACGCCCAGGTAGCAAATCCAAACCACCACAAAGCCGCCCGCTGCCAGCAGCGCCGGTTTACGTCCCTGCCACCCTCGAGTGATGCGAGAGTGAAGATAAGCTGCAAACACAAGCCAGGTAATCAGCGCCCAGGTTTCCTTGGGATCCCAACTCCAGTAGGAGCCCCATGCTTCGTTTGCCCAAACACCGCCAGCAATGATGCCAATGGTCAACAGGGGAAACCCTAAGCCAATAATGCGATAGCTGATGTTGTCTAAGGTGTCGGCAAGGCTAAGGCGTTGGGGAGATAGCTCTGCGGCAATATCAGGCTGTTGTAGAACAGCTACTCCAGCGCCATTGCTGTCAGCTCTTATTTCCAGGTCTGCTTCGCTTTGAAGGGGCATACTTTGCAGTATTGAGTCTGGGTGTGCCGTATTTTGCAGCTGTTCCACTTTGTCCCGGAAGGAACCGCCGCCGAAGGAGCTGCCCCGTAGGACGACGTTTTGACCGCGGGTAATGACTAGAAAAGCGATCGCCATCAACGATCCCACCATCAATGTGGCGTAGCTAAGCATCATGACGCTCACATGCATCATTAGCCAGTTAGATTTCAAGGCAGGCACCAGCGGCGCAGACGTCTGCATGGTGTCGGGCAAGGTGAGAGCAGCAAAGGCAGTGATACCCATGGCAGCGGGGGCCGTAACGGTGCCCACCCAGCGACTGCGGCTGGAATATTCCGCGAACAAATGCACCGCCGTGATGCCCCATGCCAGGAAAAATAGGGATTCGTATAGGTTGCTCAGGGGAAAGTAGCCTGCCTCAATCCACCGGGCTCCCAGTAAAGTTGCCGTGGTGAGGTTAGCGATCGCCATTCCGGTGGTGCCTAGGGACCACAGAACAGACCATTGGGGAAATGCGGCGCTGGTCCAATAGGTCAACATGGTGACAAACAGGACTAGGAACGAAGCATTATCCAACCAATTTTGCAAAAGGATTAAATCCATAGTGGGCGCAGAGTCGGCAGAAAATCTAGGTAAGTGTACGGGTTCTACTATTTTGAAGGATTGGGGGACCCCCTGCCAAAGTTTTGGAAAAAACCGTAAAGACAAGGATGTCAAAAGATTTCAATGATTTTCCTGCCCATTGCTCCCATGGGGGCTCTTGAGGCTTTGGTCACAGACAGTTAAGCTATGAGTCAGGTTCGGCAAGATTGCTAAGATCTGTTAACCTTTGTTAATTACTGATTAGGTACAACCATGCCATACGTAAACGAAGAAGGCGGACGACTTAACAATTACGCACGCGAGCCTGAAGTGTACAAGGCTGAGCCTCCCTCTAGTTCTGACAAGCGCAATTACTTAATTTTGGGCACGATTGGCGGTGTGCTTTTGGTGGGTGTAATGGCGATCGCTTTCGTCGTTTCCTAAGGTAAAGTTCAGGGCCACGTTCTTCGAGCTAAAGTTTGATAGTCATAGGTGCGAGGAGAAAACACGCTGTTTCTCATGACCCTTGGCACCGGCTTATAAAGTACTGAAATTCATTAAGTATTGAAATAGTAAGCGCTGAAATAATAACGGCTGAAATCAGAGCTGGAATTGCGACTATTTAGGTAAACAACAAGCGATTTAGTGAAACTTCGTCTTCGAAATAGTGGGCATCTTGGATTGCACGAACCGCTTCTAGAACCGTATCAAGTTCATGATGGTTGGCGTCCACATTGGGCTCCATGCCCCACGTAAAGCTCCGTTGTTTGTGCTGTAAAGTTTTTTGTTTA
>CALCTI010000138.1 GCA_937894105.1 uncultured cyanobacterium | reverse complement strand
AAAATACTAGGGGCTGAAACCCTTGCAGCTATTGAACTTGAGATTTAATTGATGATAGCCCCTAGGTTCAAACCTTTGACACAGTGGAGATAGCTACATCCTGTTTAAAAAACAGGCCAAGAATCGTAACTCTTGTCAATTAAAACTTTGAGCTTTAATTGACAACAGCTCTTAGCTTAATCTCTGGTTAATTTAACCTTCAATGGAGAACAGCCTGCGATAATAGCTGAATAACGGCTAAGCAATTAGAATTGTTGGACCTATTGTGAACCTAAACTACTAAACTATAAGGAAATAATCCATGACAAGCATTAGCAACGGCTCCTCTGCAATTAGTTTATCGAAGCGAGAAATGGAAATTTTAGAGCTGTTGGCATCAGGAATGACCAACCAAGACATTGCTAAATCCTTAGAAATTAGTAAGAGAACGGTTGATAACCACGTTAGTAATATCCTGACAAAAACTCGCACTGAAAATCGCGTCACCTTAGTACGCTGGGCATTACAGTGGGGAAAAGTGTGCATTGACGATGTAACTTGCTGTCAATTACCGATGGCGACACAGCAAGCAGATTAAAGATTTTCCTCTGACTTTCCCTTCCCTTTCCGGGCACTTGTGGATAGCTTTCCTGTTTTTTTAGGGATATTTTTCCAAGCTGATCGACTAGCTTATTGATTATATTTAATTGATTATATTTAATTGATCACATTCAAATTAAGAGTCTGTCACGTCAATATTTTCTATCGCCCTATGTCCTTTTCGGATCAAGAGTCTCCCCCGTTAGGTTCGACAACAGCAGCTGCCATGAGGATAAACCCTGTGCAAATTGACCTTAAAGGTGCTGTTAAGAAAGCAATTAGTAAAAACGGTTCTGTGCAATTAACCATTCAACAACTTCCCTTAGCTGTTTACCGGGAAATTGCGGCGCACCTTCAACAGCTAGAGGGGTTGAGGATAACCATTACGGAGCAAACTTCGCAGGATTTTGATTATTTACAAAGTCAAGTGGGGGGTATTGAGCTGACTTTCTGGGATGAGCCCAGGGATTATTTTAAGGACGGGGGCGATCGCCTAATCAAGATTCTCAACCATTATGCCGCTCGGTTTGGTCCCTGGGAAGCAACGTAACAAGCCCACTTTCAAAGCATACTAAACCCTATCCATCATTGCTCTGAGCTGTTGACATCTAATCTTGAGATCTATATCGATATCGACAGCTAATTTTGGACGCCAACATTTAAGGCATGTCATCAATTTAAAAGCCTTACACAATGGGAAGTGCACGCCCCTTGAAACAAAAAGCAGTAGGAACCGAAATTATTGCCGCTATTGATCTTGAGATTTAATTGACGGCAGATCCTAATTACTACGTTCATCCCCAGAGCTTTTGCAATCGTTACAAACACCGTAAACGGTAACTTCATGACTGCTTACGGCATGTCCTCCCGGCAAACTGGCGGCTAAGTTAACATTCAGCGCGTTCCAAGGAATATCAATAATACAGCCACAGCTAGAACAACGAAAATGGTGATGGGGAGCAACGTTAGAGTCGTAGCGAGTAACGCCCTCTTCCAATAAAATCTCGCGGACCAAGCCGGCCTCTCGCAAAGAAGACAATGTGCTGTACACCGTCGCCTTTGACGAAATTGGCAGCCCCTGATTTAAATCCACCATAATCTGGTCGACGGTGGGGTGGTCGCTGCGCTTTAAAAGGTTGTTGTAAACAGCAACTCGTTGTGGTGTAACTCGCAAACCGTTAGTGCGAAGTGCTTCAACCACCGAGTCTGATGTGTGGACATTAGCCATAGAGTCAGTTTGCTAATTTCCCGACAAAATGTATTGGTCGAATTAATTATAACGCCGTTTATCTTTGGTTAAGAATGCCTGGCGGAGTGAGGGTTTTACCCAACCTGAAGTGATCTGTGAATACGGTCAGTTAGATTGCACTGATTTTGTCACGTTGAGGTAGTGATGCAATGTGATGGTCACTCAATTTCGAAAAGCTTGAATTTTCTATAGATTAAGGCTCAGCCTACATTACGTTTCATCACTATCCACGTTGGAATTATCGTCACTGGACAATTAACAAGCCAGTTGGCGATCGCTTAGGACATCGACTCAGCTCAGCCATATTCTGTCGTTCACGCAGCGCTAGCGAAATTAATACTGAAAAAATATTGAGTATTAGAATACGTTACAATCAGCAACATTGGAGCTGTGCTTTATAGGAAAGCTTTCTACCTATTCGTCTACCTAATCGCCAATGTTGGAAATCCATAAGCGCGTTGCATTTCCAAATAGGGGTAGGAAGAAAATCTTAGGGTCTTTGATGCAAAAACTGAGGATAAAGCTTAACGTTTTCAGCCTATTGGGTCTATTAAATCTATCACCTCGGAAAGATTTGAAAATTTTTCTAGAAAAGGACCCTAGCAAAACAACCTCTTGTGTGGGGTTGTAATTGATGGTTCCTAAAGCCGCTCAAATAATATTGATCAGTAAACGCTGAAAGGAAGCAGGGTAAATAGAAGAATATTGGGTGCATTTTTGGGTTCGTTTAATCGTATGAAATAATTGCGATTTTCATTTTTTCTGTTATTGAAGTTCCAAAGTTATTATGTCCCTTGAAGATTCCTCCTTTTCCCAAGAATCCGAACTTTCCCTTACGGCAGAAGAGGGTTTGTCCTTTGGGCGCAGTGATTTTGGCAAAGATGTTTTTGTCCAAATTTCCCTTACATTAGGTCAGTCAAAAAAAGATGGGTTGAGCCTTGAAAAGGGTGGAACGCTGAACTTTCAGAAAACGAAAAATCCAACGGCTGAGAGTTTAACCCCTGATAAATCTCCAGCAAGCATTATTGCGCCGAAAAAGATACAACGATCTTCCGGATTTCTAACAGTTAGAACCTCTGGAAAACAGGTGGAGCAAAACGACTTCAAAGAGGAGGAAATATTGTTAGGGAAATTGCCAGCCACGTTGCGGGAGACGTTGCACCTTTATGAAAGGGCGATCGCCTCGTCCAGCTGTGGGGTAGTCATAGCCGACATGTTGCAACCGGACCGTCCTCTTATTTATTGCAACCGATCATTTATTGAAATGACGGGCTATGACCGGTCTGAGGTGCTAGGGAAAAATTGTCGATTTCTCCAGGGACCGGACACCCATGGTCCCGATGTGGAACGGCTGCGATCAGCAGTGCGGGCAGGGGAAGACTGTACATTAACCTTGCTGAACTATCGGAAAAATGGAACGCCTTTTTGGAACCATTTGACCATTTCCCCTGTGCGCAACGATGACGGGATACTGACCCATTACATTGGCGTACAAACGGATATAACCCTGCAAAAGGAAGAGGAGTCTCGCCGGCAGCAGCAGCTCCAGGTGGAAATGTTGCTGCGCCAGGTGACCCAGCGAATTCGCAGTTCGCTGGATTTGGAGCAGGTTTTAGCCACGGCGGTGGGAGACGTTAAGACCCTGTTGCAAGTGGACCGGGTGGTGGCCTATCGATTCCAGGCGAATTGGAGCGGGGTGGTAGTAGCGGAGGCAGTCAGTGCCCCGTGGACCGCATCAATTCACCAGTCTATTGACGACACGTGTTTACGGGAAAATCGCGGGCAGCCTTATTGTGAAGGGAAAGTATGGGCTGTCGATAATGTGGAAACCGCTGGGTTAAATGAATGTTATTTACAGCTACTGCGGCAATTTGAAATTCGGGCAAATTTGGTGGTGCCCATTGTTCAGGGTAGTCGCCTATGGGGGCTGTTAATTGCCCACCAGTGTGAGGGCCCCCGGCGCTGGTCTGACTTTGAAGTGGGATTAATGGAAAAGGTGGCGAACCAGCTAGCGTTGGCGGTGACCCAGGCAGAGCTGTATCGACAGGCCCAGACGGAAATTGCCCAGCGACAGCAAACGGAAAAGGAGTTGCAAGCGTCTAAGGCACGGTTAGAAATGCAACTGCAAGGAGAGCGGTTGCT
>CALCTI010000137.1 GCA_937894105.1 uncultured cyanobacterium | reverse complement strand
TGGGGAATTGCCACCCACGTTTCCCCCAAGGAAATTGCCCAAGCCCTGGAAGCCCATCCCGATGCCTGTGCCGTGTGCATTGTGTCGCCCACCTATTACGGCACCACCAGTGATGTGGAGGCGATCGCCCGCCTTTGCCGCCCAAAAAACATCCCGCTAATTGTCGATGAAGCCCACGGCGCTCACTTTGTCGCCCATCCCCATCTGCCTCAAACGGCCCTAGCAGCGGGCGCTAATATTGTTATCCAATCTGCCCATAAAACCCTCAGTTCCCTAACTCAATCGGCGCTACTTCATTATCAAAAAACAGCCGATCAAGGCAATAGTAATTCCTTTGGTAATTCCCTTGAAAATAGCCTGAGCGATACTTTGCGACTGCTGCAAAGTTCCAGCCCCAGCTATTTATTAATGATTTCGTTGGATGTGGCGCGATCGCACCTACAAAGCCACGGATATCAAGACTGGAAGCGGACAATTAATATGGCGAAAAATATAGGGAACCGTCTCAATAAAATCCCCAGTATCCACACCTTAATTCATCCCAATCAAGATCCCACTCGACTTATGATTAACGTCACCCAAATGGGTGGACTGGCTATGATTTAGACGAATATTTAGATCAGCAAGGGATTGCCGTGGAAATTGGAGGCTTTGGAGCGATCGGGTTAGTAATCACTCCCCAAACCCAGGCTAAATCTCTTGCGAGACTAACCACAATAATCAAGTCTTTAGAACCTCAAGAAGATCAACAATCAATCAATCTAAATGGTGTTGGTTTTCCCTTTCAAGCTCCCTTTCAAGCTCCTTTTCAAGTGCCCTTGAAAACTGATAATTCACTAACTCCAAGGCAAGCTTGGTTTTCTCCCCGTAAAACAGTTGCCATTAACGAATCCATTGGCGGGATTTGTGCAGAGTGGATTTGTCCCTATCCGCCAGGAATTCCGGTTTTATTACCAGGAGAAAAAATAACCACCAATGCCCTGGAATTTTTACAAAACATTGGGGCGATCGGTGGAGAACTAAGTGGACTATTAGATCCAACGTTTCAAACAATTCAAGTGATTATAGAACGTTGAGAGGTAAATGAACCCTAAATAACCTAAATAATACGTGGTCCTTCAGCGAAAGCGCGAGCAACATCCTCCTCATTGGCATCTATGATTACGCCTACGATAGGACCGGAAAATCCGCCAACCCTAACGATGGTGTCGTTAACGCGCCCCTGTCCAATTCCTAGGACATTGGAGAAGTCAACACCACTGTCAAAAAATAGATCTAGCCGTTCGCTGGCAGCAATAAAATCACTATCGGAAAAGTTAAAATCGACAATGATATCAGCGTTGACAATTTCCGTCACTGGGTCATTGACGCGCAACACAAATGCGTCAGAACCAGCACCACCCACGAGGGTATCAGATCCTAAATCACCAGCTAGTAAATCGTTCCCCGATCCGCCAATTAAAAGGTCATTATTTCGACCACCAAATAACACATCATTGCCGCTTTCTCCTTGAAGGAAATCGTTGCCAATATTGCCAGCAATAAAGTCTTCACCGTTGTTTCCAATGAGTAGATCATTGTCACGACCACCAAATAGGAAATCATTGCCGTCATTTCCGACTAAGGTGTCATTATCTCGGTTTCCGAATAGGACATCAATTTCGCTAGTGCCATTCAAAAGATCATTACCGCCTAAACCTCGAGTTCCTGATGTTCCTCGCTGACTGGGCACTAGATTTACGGCGTCTGGACCAGGTCCAAAATCGAAGAAAGTCATGGTTTAGCCCTTAAAAATTAGTGAAATTACACATGGGAGTCCGGCCCAACTTTTAAAAGACCTTTGGCAGGGCGTTGAGCGAGGAAAAATGTGGTGCGCGGGAGCTGGTTTTGGGTAATTGCTTAGGAGGAGTCACGGCGGTGGAGCCGGTTCTTGGGGCAGGACCTTGAGGGCAGGACCTTGAGAACAGGGCTTTGAATCGTCTTAACACCTTATTTCTTAGTAGAAATTTCTAAGTAAAAAATCCGGTGTTGCTGAATTTGAGGAGGTAGGGTGTGTTGCTTTTCACAACGCACCTTAGAAGA
>CALCTI010000136.1 GCA_937894105.1 uncultured cyanobacterium | reverse complement strand
TGGTTCACCATGCGATCGCCCTGGGTTTACACACGACCACTTTGGTTCTTGTGAAAGGTGCCTTGGATGCCCGTGGGTCCAAGCTAATGCCTGACAAGAAGGACTTTGGTTACAGCTTCCCCTGTGACGGTCCTGGGCGCGGAGGTACCTGTGATATCTCTGCCTGGGATGCCTTCTACCTAGCGATGTTCTGGATGTTAAACACCATTGCCTGGACAACTTTCTACTGGCATTGGAAACATCTTGCAGTTTGGCAGGGTAATGTTGCCCAGTTCAACGAGTCTTCAACACACCTCATGGGATGGTTCCGTGACTATCTGTGGCTGAATTCTTCTCAGTTGATCAACGGCTACAACCCTTATGGGATGAATAACTTGGCGGTTTGGTCATGGATGTTCTTGTTTGCTCACTTAATTTGGGCAACTGGCTTCATGTTCCTAATCAGCTGGCGTGGTTATTGGCAAGAGTTAATTGAGACCCTAGTGTGGGCTCATGAGCGTACTCCTCTGGCGAACCTAGTTCGTTGGAAGGATAAGCCTGTGGCTCTTTCAATTGTTCAAGCTCGCGTTGTTGGACTTGCGCACTTTACGGTGGGCTTTATCTTGACCTACGCAGCATTCCTTATTGCCTCAACTGCAGGTAAGTTTGGATAAATTTGATTCTAGAAGCCTATGGCTGACGAGCTAATTTTTTGGCAGTTGTCATAGTTCTCGACTCTCTCAAGGGGTTCTTGGTTTTTGCCAGGGACCCTTTGATTTTTGGCGTTGCTGAATAGGGATATGTTTTCGCAAGGTTCCAAACGAGGTTTCGTGGCTTTCGGTAGTCGGTTCATAGCTCGATCCAGCAACGCCTGATTTTTTATTGCTGCGGTTGGAGGGATTCTACAAAATTTACTGAGACTTGATCGATCCCCTTTTCAAGTGGGCTCAGTCAGCGCTTTTGGGGATGCCTTTCGCGTAAGTTAAATACACTATCTATCCCTCACACGAATGAAAAACCTATTAACTGAACACTGAGGTTGTTGAAGTGCGATTTTACCTATCGAGAATTCACGGACTCGAAGGGCTACAGACATTAAGCGAATGATCGCCTCAGTTCTCTAAATCCACTTTTTGTCCAAGCTTTTAGTTTTCATGCAAGAAGGTTTGAGTGACTAAGTGACTATTTGTGGCACCACGATGTGGATTGCTGTATGCCAGGGCTGTGGAACTTTTGACTTTTAGCTATCGACATTAATTTTGAGAGTAGTGGAGAGATGTGTCACGTTAAGCGGGACGCCAACGTCAATTTATTTGGCTGGCGGTCCCGCTTTTTATTGGAGACAATAGGCCAGCAGGTCATTGAAATCAGTTTTGGAAGGCTGCTGCTGCTTGAGCCTCTATTGCCCTGCAAATCGTTTACTATGGTCTTGCTGTTGGGTAACCCTAATTCCACAATCCTCCAGACGCCTGTTAATTTGTATCCAAATTGGGTGTCGGAATTTGCCCCAAAGGCGAGCTATTTTCACCAATGAGAAATTGGTAAGAACCGTGGCATTAAAAGTTTTTTCTATGCGCCAGTTAGCTTATCTAATTGAGGAGATACAGTGGATTTTGTCTTCTGGCGATTTTGAAAAGCAGGAGAATCAGAAGAGCAGGAATAAGAATCAATTGCTGCTGCGAAAAAACAAGTTTTTGACACTGAAGTCAGCGATTCCTGCGAATTTGAGTAAGCGTCGCCTTGTGCGTCTCTTGCCGTGGGCTGGAGCTGGGGCAGCGATCGCAGCGATGGATCCAAGCATGACGGTGGCAGTGTTATCTGGCGGAACTTTGGGGTGGTGGATTTGGCAAGGGCAAAGCGGGAAGTCACTAGGCATTGGTGATGGGCTGAAGGGGCAGTTTGAGCGGCTCAATTTGCGCCCGGATCAACGGCAACTTGCTTTAAGCGTTGCCTCGGGTGGGGCGATCGCTATCGTTATGTATGGTGGTTTAACCCTGTGGAATAGTTTTCATAATCCCTGGTTAGTGGCTGGCGTAGTGGGACAAAGTGGTTTGACCTTGGCGATGGTGCTGATGTTTTTAAACCAGAGATCAGTGCACCAGGAAGAAGAGCGAATCAGCCGCTTTTTGCATTTGTTGGATCGACTGATGACCGCTTCAACCCAGCAACGTCCAATTTTTATTCAAGAGCTGTTTTGGTTGGCACTTAAAGGACGACTGGATACTGCCCAACAAGGGATGGTGCTTCAGACCCTGCAAAGCTTGTTTGTGGAGGAGGACCGCAGTGACGAAAAAGCGCAGATTTCAGCCGCGATCGCCCGATTCCAGCAAATTCAACAGTCTGTTTCCGTCAGCGTTGGCACGGGCAAACATTCTGTTCGTGCCCTAAGTGGCACCACCCTTGAGAACATTCATATGCCTCTAGGTGGCAATATGGATCGCCAGCGAGAGCAGGTTATTGAAGGCGATCAAGGGCACAATTCGCAGGGGCATCCTAAAAGAAATCCTCTGACCCTGCCCAAAAAATCTGGAAAAACTAACTAATCAACTAAAAGCTGTTAACCATAAGTTTCAAAGCTTTTCGCAGGTGAAAAAGCAGATTTTTAGAAATATTCCCAAGTCCCTAGTGCTGCGTCAGCTTTAAATTTTAGGGTTGACGATTGCTGAGGGCATGACGAAATAGTTCTTCCAGAAAAAAGAAATCCTAATTCTTGCCCTTGACGCTGCACTAGAGTCTGCCCCGTCCATTAAATCTTAAGCGCAATACCGGTAAGGGTTTCGTCCCCTAGCTTTTTGTTTGAAAGGGCGTGTATTTCCCGTTGCGTCAGGCGTTTGGGAGGTTACTGATGATGCGCCCTAGCTGTCTTGGTTTTCTTCGTCAGTATTTTCAACACTGACATCACCTTTGACTTCGGGAACGATATTGGGGCGATCGCGCCCTTCCCAACCAGCCGGGCGCTT
>CALCTI010000135.1 GCA_937894105.1 uncultured cyanobacterium | reverse complement strand
TCATATCCCACAGGCTCGACAGGGTGCGCACCTGCTGGAGTCCTTGCCCCACGCGTCCCCAATGATCGCCATTCACTCCCCCGCCCGATGGCTGCACCATAAACGGTAAGGTGCCAGAGGCGAATTGCTCAATCAGCTCCATTTTTTCAATAACAAACCGGTCCGGACGCCCAGAGCGCTCTAGCTCATCTTTCATGTCCTTTACGGCGTCTTGTAAATCCCGTACATCCATCATTGGCGGGGAACCGTCGCGATCGCTCCCGCCACCATTGCGACGACCGTTAGGGGGGTAGCCACTGCTGCCCCCGCTGCGAGAATTGCGAGTGTCACTACGGGCGCGATCGTTGCGAGAACGTTGGGTGCCAGAGGTTTCGTAAAAGGCAGTCATAGAACTTCGACCTTGGTGTAGACGTGTGATTGGTAGATCTGGGGATTAAGCCCAAAAAATAGCCATTACCCATGCGATAACCAGTGCAAAGACCAGCGGCAAAGGGATCAGCAAAAAACGGACCTGAACTTAAAAACGACGGGAGCAACAAAAGGAAAAATCATGAGCGCCGTCCCCCAACAGGCATCGAAGCCTAATACCAGGAGGAGAAACCGCGGCTATCCCAAAGGAATAACCTATAGGGGCACCTGAAGAGTTTGAGCTGAGGCGATCGCCGCGGCGCTCAAAACCATACTGCTTGCCTCCGTCAGGTAGCCACTGACAAAGGGCAGCAAGCGATCTGGAAACAACCCGGCGCTGGGAGGCTGAAGGTTCGGCGATTCATGCCATTCAATATCCTCAATTTGGGGGACAATCAACCCCAAATTTTGACCCTCCACTTCCAGCACGATCGCCATGGTGATTGGATTTTCCTGGGCAACTAAATCGGGTCCCAAAGGGGAGAACCCAACCAGGTAATTTAAATCAATCATCCAGAGCATTTCGCCCCGCCAGTTGTAAATCCCTAGGACCGATTCTGGCATATGGGGCACAGGCAAAATTTCCGGCGCAGGTACTCTTAATATTTCCCGAACCTGGTCCACTGGTAACAGGGCAGTGTCCTCGAAACCCAAATGAAACCTTAAGAACCGCCGCCCCTCAGGGGACTGGGTGGGGGAGATTTGATCGGGAGAATCGCCATTTTCCCCCAGTCCCTGATCCAACCAGCCCTCTAGGTTCGCTGCCCCCTGCTCCGCGATCGCCTCGCTGCTTCCCTCAGCAACCGCAACGGGCGCGCTACCGTTAATACCGTTGCCCAAACCGTTAACTAAACCATTAATCCCAGTGGGATCAGGGGATTCGAGGGCAGGGGGTTCGGCAGGGGATTCCGTCACCTGAGGGGTGAGCCCCTCCAGCGAATCAGTGGAACTAACCTCCGGATCAGCCTCCGGATCAGCCTCCGGATCAGTGTCTAGATCATCACTTAAGGCTGATAAATCATCCTCTAGGCTCAGTCCTATGTCGTCGCTGGCATCAGCACTGTCCCCTTCAAAATCTTCAGCGATGTCAGTAACCTCTGACCCGATCGCCACCCCAGCTAAATCAGCGATCGCCGCCAAAGCCTCTGGGTCCAGGTCCAAGTCATCACCGTTGTCGTCCTCATCCTGATCCTCTAGGGCAATTTCGTCCACCAGCGCCCCTAAATTCAGAGCCTGAAAATCCAAACTACCTTCGTCCCCGCCCACGGGATTTTCCAACGTCCCATTGCCCCCGTCCCCGTAACTCGCCGTGTCGCCTTGAACGTCAATGGCATCGTCAGCGCCGATATTCAAATCCAGGTCGCCGCCGAGTCCCAGCCCATTAGGCTCAATTTCCGTATCCACGTCAGGATCAAGAACCATGTCAGCGCCCTCATCAGTGACTTCATTCGGGACTTCATTCGGGGCTTCAGGCTCATCCCCCTGAGACTTTGGGAGCAAATCCTCTAGGGTGGGCTCGTCGTCTAACCCCTCAATTTCAATATCGCCAATATCGATTTCAGTCCCTAATTCGCCGTCGTCAGCGATCGCCTCTTCAATTTCAATCTCCTCCCCAGCGCCTTCGGGCACCTCTTCCTCAACGACGCCATTCCCAGCAGTTACCTCTGGTTCAGCACTACCGCCAATTAGCGTCTTTGCTTCTGTCAACAGGTCTGACAACGCTTCCCGCTCTTGGGCAATGGATTGGCGAAATAGATCGGCAGCGATCGCGGCCACTTCCGTGGCGAGTGCCGTCGTATCTAGCACGCCCTCTGACGCTGGCTCTGGAGACAAGCCAGGTGACTCCTCTTCCTCCTCTTCAGCCCCATCTACGGCTTCAGGGTCTTCTACCGCCGCAACGTCCCCATCCCCTCCGAACTCGTCGCCCACCTCAATTGCCGATTCATCAATCCCATCGTCGTCGATCGCTTCATCAACAGGCTCTCCGATAACTAGATCTTCAGCGATCGCCTCCTCGGCCCCAGACTCGGCAATAATCGGCTCTTCGCCAGCCGGATCGATGGCATTTTCAAGGTCAAGATCTGCGCCTTCAATATCGAGATCAATACCAAGGTTGCCTTCAATGTCGTCTTCGCCAGCCTCTACCTCAATTTCTATTTCACCTTCAACCGCCGCCTCGGGAACTGCCACTGCTTCTGTCTCTTCACTATCTGCGCCTTCGGTAACTTCCTCAGCGACCGCCCCTGCGCCACCGCCCCCAGCGATCGCCGTTAACATCGCCTGAGTTTCCGCCAGCATCGTCGCCAAAGCCGTCTGTCCTTCGGTAATGGACGCCACGTTTGCCGCCAGCTTGTCCACTTTCAAGGCGATCACATCCGGCTCCCCATCATCAACGGCGGCGTCCGTCTCAGGAAGCGCTTCCCCAGAGGCAACGTCCTCAGCTTCCGTCTCTTCCGTCTCTTCCGTCTCTTCCGTCTCTTCAGCCTCTGCCGCTATTTCCAGCACCACATCTTCCCCAAGACCAACGTCTAATGCGTCGGGGTCAACGTCGAGATCTGCCGCCGGTTCTGGCTCAACTTCAACATCTGCCCCAGCTTCGTCTTCGATCTCAACAGCGGGCACCTCTTCCAAAGCCGCCGCCACTTCTAACTCAGGTTCTGCCTCGCTGACGTCTTCCAGGTCTAAGTCGTCTAAACCGTCTAAAGCAATATCGCCCCCATCACCATTGATCGCATCTTCCAAGTCACCCGCTTCAGAGGCGATCGCCTCATCATCAGCCTCAGCCCCACTCTCAACGTCAGCTTCGTCAGCAATCTCATTAACTACAATTTCCGCCTCGCCAGCGTCTTCCGCTCCAGCCACTGCCAGGGTGCCACTAAGCTGGGCAATAATCGCTAAGGTGGCGTTGATATCCACATCCTCACGCCCAGAGGTAGCCAACTGGGTAAGCTGGGCGATCGCTGCAAGGGTCTTATCCCGCGAGGAGGTCCCTTCTTCACCCGCCTCAAGCTCCGTCGCCTCAGCCCCTGCTTCCACCGCTTTAGGCAGCGCCTCTTCCACAGGTTCGTCGTCGGACTCTTCCGCGATCGCCTCACCGTTCACGACGTCCAATCCATCAATTAACTCGTCAGCGAATTCATCACCTATCTCGTCTAAATCTGGAGCGATCGCCTCCACCTCGCCCCCATCGTCAACGGTCTCAGCTTCAGCAACCTCGCCAAGTTCAGCAATCTCGTCAGCATCTTCTGAGGCGATCGCCACCGCCTCGCCATTGCCCTCAAGCACCTCGTCAGCCATATCAACAACGTCGGCACTCTCGTCATCAGCATCAGCGATCGCCCCAGCATCGTCGGCATCCTCGCTAGCGGAGATCATGTTCTGTACAGTTTTTTCAATCACCTTGACCTGACTAGCCAACGCGGACAGTGAGGCGATCGCTAACTTAAGCTCATCGCTATCTTCAGGTATATCAGCCTCAGGAGCCGCCTCGCTGAACACCGGCTCATCTATATCTAGAAGCTCTCCCATTTCAGCGGCACCCACCTCATCAATGTCATCAACCCCAATATCGCTGACCTCAATGTCACTTAAATCCGACTCCCCATCATCTATCTCAGCCCCCTCAAGATCAAAGTCTTCTACAGCGCCCGCCGTCTCTGGCAATTCAACATCTCCGCTTGCCGCACCCTCATCTACCACGCCCTCCTCACAGGAAGTATTCAGCGCATCGTCCGTATCAATAGCGACACCTTCATCCGTACTACTATCCCTGGCCTCGTCCACCTCAGCGTCTGCCGCAGCCACTTCTGCCGCAGCCATTAAATCGGTGAGAGTTTCCTCTTGCGAAGGTAGTTCTGGCACAAAAAACTGATGACACCACGCCGGTACAGAATCGCCCCGTCGCTGTCCCCCCACTTTCACCTGGCGCAACTTCTGGGAATCCACTCCCGCCGCCAACAGTTCCGCCGCCAAATCCTCGGCAAAGGTGGTCATTGCTGCTGCCACAGGAACCGGATCATCTTCTAGCAGCAAATATAAACAATCCCCTTTAAACGCTACCTTCACCGTAACGGTGTCGTTCCCCAGGGTCTCCCGAGCAAAGGCAGCGATCGCCTGGGGACGCCCTTCAGCAAGCTCATTGTGCGATGCATCGCCGTAAACCTTATCCTGACTCGCCACCACAGCTCTCCCGTCCTTATGTGAATTAGTATCGTGAATTTCCCTTGCAAACTAACGTCGCGAAGAAACGCCGTGACCAATGCCGCCCATTAGCGCCGTACAAAAATCGCCGTATCACTAATAACTAACGCGGCATCGCCTTTTCCATCAGGCGATCCTTATAAAAGCAGTACCCATATAACGCCACGAACCTAGCACAAGCTAATTTTTTATGTTGTGCTTTTACACTTCAACCCACTTAAATCAGAGAGAAAATAGTCGCGATTAATGACAGTTACTAACAGCACCGAATGCCAATTAATTACAGCGATCAATCACACCGGTCGGTCACGGTAGCACTGCGGTAGACACACTCAAACCCTTAAATCACTTAAAGGAGATTTTCTTGTTATTCTTTGCGAGCATAAACGCTTCGAAAGGGGGCTTATGCTCGCCCAGCCCCCTCCCCATTGGGACTTACCCTGGCGCTGCTTCGCCCCTTAAATTCCCCAGGGGCGATCGCAACTCTCGCAACGCCACCACCGGTCCCATTGCCGGAGACATCTTGATCTTGATTCCATCAGCTTGGTCCGTCGTCTGCGCAGCTTGATTGGCTGGCACCCGTGAGTGGGCAAAACATTTCCGCAGCGTCGCCATAATCCTCTCCTCCCGAATTGGTTTGGCGATAAAATCAGACGCCCCCACAACCTTGGCTCGCACCCGATCAATTGCCCCGTCATTGCCTGTCAAAATTGCAATGGGCACTGCTTTAAACCGCTTAACCCGACGCAATTGCTTGCAAACTTCGTAGCCGTTAACGATTGGCATAATCAAATCCAGAAAAATCAGATCTGGCTGCTCTTGTAACAAAAGAGACACCGCTATGACGGAATCCTGAGTGGAAACGTACCGGTACCCCGCCCGTTTAACGATGGATTCCATTAGGGCACACACCTGAGGACTATCATCCACACAGGCAACGAGGGGAATATTGCGGCTGGGTTGGTTCGCTGCCCTGTTGCCCGGCGCCGCTGCCTGGACTCCCAGTGGAGGCTGGGCTTTTGCCCTCTGGGCCGCCGCCGACAAATCCACCGGTGTTGATGTCGGTGAAGTGGCTTGGGAGGGAGTCTCCAACTGCTTCTGGGCGGCGGGGGTAAAGGGGGGCAAGCTGGTTAAGAGGCGATCGCCAATGGGGCAAAATTCCACCGCGCCCTTACGAATCTGATGCCGCATAATGTGAGCCACAATCGGCAAAGGCTGGCGCTTGGTCACCATCGCATCCAGCATGGTGCGCCGACCGTTCAAAAGGGGCACCAGCCCAATATAGGTTGTGTTGTCTGAGCTGCCTGGCTTTTTGCCCCAGTCGGCGTCTTTAAAGACAGGGGCTAAATCCAAGTAATCGATGGACATATCTAAAGCTCGCAACCGCTGATGAACTTTTAACACCCGCTTTGCCAAGGTTTCTAATGTGTTCAGAGGCAGGTGTAAATCGCCGCCGTTCCCTAATTGCTGGCGCTCTGTCTGGGTTGCTTTGTGCCAGCTTAAGGCAGCATCGTTATAATTCGCCGCCACCACTAAAACTTCCCACAGCGATGCTTCAATTGCGGCTTTAGCCGTGGCGATCGCAATTCCTCCTGCTTCAATGCCCAGCGCTAGCCAGTGATACTCCCACAGGGAAATCTCGAAGGAGATGCCACCGCTGGGAACAAACTGTATTTCGTTTTGCCTAACCACCCGCTGCCATCGCCTCACGCGGTGATGGTTATCCGTTGCGTACACAATCTTCCCCTGATGAAATGCAATAAACCACTGGCGATCGCCCCGTCGTAAGCGCAATTCTCCTGACGCTTTCTTCTGAGTTGCTTGCTTAACAACTTGGAGAACTTTGTTTAACACTGGGGCCAATGGACGGCGAGATTTTTCGGTTGACATGGGTAAGTGTGAGAGCTCACTGAAGTAGCATCGAAGACATTAAAAGTCGAATGCAAACAATTGAAACTAATGTGTCTCAGTGGAAGTATTCTGAGACGCAGTTGAATAAAGGAATTTCTTCTTTGAGCCGATCTTAACGTTTTCTTCAGCTCTGTAAACGTGACCGTGGACTCACGGTGGGAATCCCACCAAAATTCACTAAAACCAGCCCTAAGGAGAAGCATAAAAGTAGCCATCACCCACAGTTAACAAAGCAAAAAAGAAAGGGACAGAAGAAGGCAAAACACATACTCAGCAATGCATTAGAAGCAGCCGTAACAGGAAATCCTTGGACAGCTCTGCTCTAAAATTAAAAAAACGAAAGAAATGTAAACATATCTAGAGATCATTAAACTCCTGGGACGAATGGTATCTTCACCTTGGCTTTCTTCGAAGAGTTTTTTGTAATTAACTTCATCCTAAAATTTCAAGGGAGTCAGTGAAATTACGCACATCTCAATGGGTTTGTCTAAGGAGATTTGAAACGTTTTTTTTGTCGTTACTCTGGGACTTTTTGTAAGATTTGTTGCCTGGCTCGAGTCTTAAGATCCTTTGTCAATTGAGTCAGGAGTATTTAAAATTACATCATCTAAGCTTGGGGCAGCTTTACTAAAGGGAATATCCTGGTTGATCGCCGCAATTTCCTCTTGCTCAAGCTCATTCACTTGACCAATATATTGAATGAGTATCATAGATAGCCTGGAGAGGTAAAACCGATGCAAGCTATGGTTTGCTACCGCTGGAAATCCCCGCCGCCGCTTATGTTTGCCACCAGCCCCTGGGTCAAAGCTTTGAATGCCGTTGGCGATCGCCCACTTAATCGGTTCGTAATAGCACGCATTAAAGTGCAGATTATCCACGTCGTAGCGACAGCCCCAATAGCGACCGTAAAGGTGATCGTCTTTCCTCAAACAAAAGGACATTCCCAGGGGTTGAGAATCTC
>CALCTI010000134.1 GCA_937894105.1 uncultured cyanobacterium | reverse complement strand
CGCCGCTGAAGTATCCCCTTTTGATCGTCCACGGGCGGGGCTGGGGGTGGCGATCGCTGCCTTTTTCCTCACCAGCCTTTGGCTACAAATGGGATTGGGAGCGGCGCTGACTTTGGCAACGCCCGGTTCAAAGGTTAATGGCGCAGATCCTTTTCCCGTTAATTCAATCGATCAGGGCTTTTTCCGCTGGGGGGTTCCCCTAAGTCGAATTTTGCCCATTCCCGAAGAAGAGGAGATTGAAGAAATTTTTGAAGAAAAAGCGGCGGAGGAGGAGGCTACTGAGGAAGAGGAGGCTACTGAGGAAGAGGTTGCCGATCTAGGGGCTGATGGAGCTGGTGAGCAGCCTGAGGAGAAGGAAGAGGAGGGCGCACAGGAGCAGGAGGTTGGTGGGGCGATCGCTACAGAATCAGAGACTAGTGAATCTGATAGCGCTGACGGGGGAACTATTGAAATTGAAACTATCGAGGTTGAAAATATTGAGATTGAAACTGGGGACAAGAATTCAGAGACTTTAGATCCCGCCGCTGAAGACGCTGCGGCTGAAGCGGTTACTTCTGAAGGATCTAAGCAAACCAGTGATTCTGAGAGTTCTGAGGAATCTCCTGAGGAGCCTGACGGGGATTCTGAGCCGCCGGAACAAACCGGTAACGAGGAGAATTGAGGCTTTCCTGATAAGGTGAATAGACTGTATCGAGCATCGTTTTATTCGCCATGTTTTGGGCTGACAAAATTGCCGCTGACGCGCAAGGTTCCGCGATCGTCGTTAACGATTCGAAAACCCCCTCCGGTCGCGTCCACGTGGGCTCCGTTCGCGGGGTCATTATCCACGACACCATTTATCGCGCCCTAAAACAGGCTGGCAAATCGGTGAAGTTCACCTACGGCGTGGACGATTACGATGCCCTCGATACGGTGCCTCACTATTTGGACCAGGACAAGTTTGCGCCCTATTTAGGGCAGCCCCTGTGCAACGTGCCGTCACCGGGACCGGAGGCGGAAGATTACGCCAAGTATTTTATGGGCGAATTTCTGGAGGTTTTTGAATACCTGGGGGTGCGCCCGGAAACTTATTATCTGCGGGACTTTTATCGGTCCGGACAGATGAATCCCTATATTGACCAGTTTTTGCAAAACGCCCACCTGGTTCGCCAGTCTTACAAGGAAGTGAGCAAGGCGGAGCGCCCGGATAATTGGTATCCATTCCAGGCAATTTGCGAAAAGTGCGGCAAAATTGCCACGACGAAGGTCACCGACTACAAAGACGGCAAGATTTTCTACACCTGCGATCTCAACGCCACGGACTATACCCAAGGCTGTGGCTGCTCTGGCTGGATGTCGCCGATGGATGGTAACGGTAAGCTGCCCTGGAAGGTGGAGTGGGTGGCTAAGTGGGAGCTGGTGGGGGTCACCATTGAGCTAGCGGGTAAGGACCATTCCCAGAAGGGGGGATCCCGCGATGTGGCGAATTCTATTTGCCGCAAGGTGCTGCGTAAAAAGCCGCCATACCATGCGCCTTACGAGTTTATTTTGGTGAACGGCACCAAGATGAGTTCTTCTAAGGGGGTGGGCTCTAGCGCTAAGGATATGGCTGCCCTGTTGCCGCCGGAACTGTTGCGCTTTTTGATGTTGCGCACGCCGCCAAAGACGATGATTAATTTTTCGCCCAATTACGAGACGATTACCCGGCTGTTCCGGGATTACGACAATTTGGTGGCTCGCTATGGACAGGCGATCGCCGAGAACGACGGCAAAGCGCCTGAACTCACCGACGACTGGAGAAGCCTGTACTACTCCCAAATTGAAGACAAAATTGCTCCCTATCAACCGTTCGATCTCAGCACCCTAATTTCCCTGCTGCAATTGCCTCACTTGGATATTAACTCTGAGGTGGAAAGCCGCAGCGGTGGCACCTTGGGTGAGGGCGACTGGGCGATCGCCCAGCAGCGCATCGCCGTGGCCCAAAAGTGGCTTGATGATTACGCCGACGAGGAGGACAAACTGGTGCTGTATCTGGATTCGATTCCCGATAAGGCGGAGGATTTAACGTCGGATCAGGTGCAGTATTTACAGGTGCTGCTGGAGAATCTAAAGGGCGTTGACACCTGGGACGGGGACACCTTGCAAACCACCCTGTTCTCCACGGCAAAACAGCTTGAGCTAAAAATGCCGATCGCCTTCCAATCCGTCTACCGCTCGTTCCTCAACAAGGACCGAGGACCGAAAGCAGGGCCGTTATTGTCCTATTTGAATGCTGAAATGGTGCGCGATCGCATTGAAACAGTCATTGCCCTAAACGCAGCATAAAAAAAGTAGCGTAAAAAAACAGAAAAAATTACAATTTACGTCGCCAGTTATTCTGCTGCGATGCTTTTTTCCATGAAGCAATAAACACAGACCAATAAAACAAGGCGAACAAAACAAGACGAACAAAAAGTTGACCCCAAGCGTCTTTAAGCTTTGAAGCCAACCTTTGGTTCTGATATTTCAATACCCCCAGGGGAATTCGAATCCCCGTCGCCTCCGTGAAAGGGAGGTGTCCTAGGCCTCTAGACGATGGGGGCGTATTGCGAAAACGCCGATATCGCCGTCGTTTCGTGAAAATAAATGTATCGAAGTTGTACAGGCATGTCAAGGTTTTATCGAAATTTAGCCCTCAGGATGTTTACCGTGGAATCGGTGCGGATCTGGGAACAATGAATACAGCACAGGGCGATCGCGCCATCTACTTGCGCATATTTTCTGAATTTATTTGAACTTATTTGAGAACAACTATGTTGAGCCGTTGGTTACCTAGCAGCGCCAGTGTCGTCAAAAAATCCCTGAAAAGGACTCTACGGCAAGAGGCGATCGCCAGTGTACTGGGAGCGATTGTGGGGCTAACCTACGGTTCACAAGCCGGTGTACCCCGTCCCGAAGGGCTCCTATGGACCTTTACGGTGGATCAGTGCGTTGACGATAGCTATGAGCCCCAGATTCAGCGCGTGGGCGACGAAGCGGAGGAGCTGTCGGATAAATCGGAGCACCGTTGCACAGGGAAGGTTCGCACGATCGCTCCCAAGAGCTGGGCTGGGGCGATCGCCTCCCCAATCAGCGCCCCCCCCAGCAGCGACACGGAAGAGGCGGCAACCCTGGGCGTAACCATTGTCGAACGGGATTCTCAAGTGACCGATCTGCACATTCAAGCCCTGGCGGAATCGGGCACGGTCCAATTTAAATACGGTCGCTCTGGTAACTGCTGTTCACAAATTCAGTTGCTTCCCAAGCGGGAGGGACAGGTGCTGGAAGTGATGGAGCGGGATACGGCGGACCAGCAGTGTCGGTGTCTCTGTGATTATGAAGCGGAGGGCACCATTGATAATTTGGAGCCGGGCGAATACACGTTACGGTTGCTGACCCTGCGCACTGAGCCCGTTGGAGAGGGCAACAACAGACGTTGGGTCAAGCGAGAGGTGTTGTTGTTTGAGGGGCAGGTGGAACTGTAATTCTTTGCCGACGAGTGTGGGGTGAATCAAAGTCAGGTCCGGTAAAGGTGCCCAAGGGCAGCATCCCTCTGTAAAATCATTGGGGTACAAAAATTAGCCACGCCAGTTTATACACCAAGGGCACCGGGGAGACTAGATTTACCGTGAATTTCCAAGATGCGATCGCCACGCAAAAAAAATTTTGGGGAGAAATAGGTTGTCTAAATGCTCAGCCTTTCGACACGGAAAAAGGCGAGGGCACTAAAACTCCCCACACCTTCCTGCGGGCGCTGGGACCAGAGCCCTGGGCGGTAGCCTACGTGGAACCCTGCCGCCGTCCGTCCGATGGGCGCTACGGGGAAAATCCCAACCGCTATCAGCACTATTACCAGTACCAGGTGCTTATTAAGCCGTCGCCAGACACCATCCAGGATATGTATTTGGATTCCCTGCGAGCCCTGACCATTAATCCCGACGACCACGATATTCGCTTTGTGGAGGACAACTGGGAAGATGCATCGGTGGGGGCCTGGGGCGTGGGCTGGGAGGTGTGGCTGGATGGCATGGAAGTGACCCAGTTTACCTATTTCCAACAGTGTGGTGGGCTGGATTGCAATCCGGTAGCGATCGAGATTACTTACGGCTTAGAGCGGTTGGCAATGTATCTCCAAGGGGTGGATGCGATCGCTGATATCCAGTGGAACGACTCCCTAACCTATGGCGACGTGCATTTGCAGGGGGAAATCGAGCAATGTGCCTACAATTTCGAAGCGTCAAACCCAGATATGCTGTTCTCCCTGTTTGAACTGTACGAAAAAGAAGCCATTAGCCTGGTGGAAAAAGAGCTGGTGCTGCCCGCCCTGGACTACGTGTTGAAGTGTTCCCACATGTTCAACATGCTCGATGCCCGGGGTTCAATTTCCGTGATGGAGCGCACTCGTTACATTGGTCGCATTCGCGGATTAGCGAAAAAGGTGGCACAACAGTACGTGAAAAAACGGGAAGATTTAGGATTTCCCCTGCTTAACGGGACACCTGCACAGCAGTTAGAACCATTGGCATCGGCGTAGAGCGATCCTCCATGCTGAAATTGAGTGTTCTAAAAATGGCGAGCTGTTATTTCTGAAACGGCGCGGTTAAAACAGGAGAAATTGGGGAGGTGTTAGGCGGTTGACGCTGCGCCACCTAATTGCCCGTACTCGTGATCGCCCCATGAAAATTAGTGCCCCCGAATTGGTCCACGCCGAGGGAAATATCACTTACCGTGTCGCCGTTGAATCTGCCACGGGGTCGCGACCTCTCTGGTTTTCCCTGTCGGAACAGTACAGGGATTTGGTCAGCGATCGCGCCGATGGAGCCCTAGTGGCGCTGCTCTTTCCCGCCATGGCTCGAGGGGAAGATATCCACGTAGCAGGAGTCCTTTCGGAGCGGCTGTACTACAACCTATCAGGACGGTGCCAAGCACTTCTACAAAGCTTGGATCCCACCTTAAAAACCATCAAAATCCATGCCCAGCATTTAACATCGACACCACCCAAATCCGCTGGCGTGGCAATGGGCTTTTCTGGCGGCGTTGACTCATTTTGTGCCCTGGTGGATCACTGCCCCCGCTACAACCCGACGGTGGCACCCAGCTATGCCATAACCCATTTGCTATACAACAACGTTGGTTCCCACGGTAGCGGGGGAAAGGAGCTTTTTCTCAACCGTTACCATGCCCTCCAGCCTTTCATAAGCTCGCTGGGGCTACCATTTATTGCCATCAACTCAAATGCTGGTGAGTTTTACGACGGGCTTCCCTTTGCCAAGGTACACACGGTGCTCAACACTGCAGTGCCCCTAGTGTTGCAGCAAGGCATCGGCGTTTTCCTCTACGCCTCAGCCCTTCATTACGCCAGTATCAGCAGCAGCGGCACGGGCGGCACAGCAAAGATTGACCCCATGTTGCTGCCGTTGCTCTCTACGGAAAACTTAGATGCGGTGTCGGTGGGGTGTGAGTATACCCGTGCTGAGAAGGTGTTGCGTCTGACCGAGGTACCAGATACCTACACCCGTTTGGATGTGTGCTGTTCTTCCCATAAGCAGGGGGGGAATTGTTCCCAGTGCGATAAATGTCTGTGGAGCATGGTGGCGCTGGAAGCTATTGGGGCTTTGGAGCATTATGCCGATCAGTTCAATCTGGAGCGGTATCGGCAAATTCGCGATCGCTATTTACCGGAAATCCTCCTCAAGGATCATCCCCGCAGCGACGATTTACTAGACCTAGCGGCGTCTCAAAATTACACATTTCCCAGGAAAGCCCGCCTTTTTGCCCACATTCCCCTATTCCTACAAGGGCGACAAATAGTCCGGCATTTACGCGATCGCCTGAGGAGGAAATAATGACCTAGCCCGTTATTTGCCATCGCCTGCCCCTAAGGCGTGGCATCAATTCACTCCAGAAGATTGACACAGTAGACCTCTTGCCTGAATCCTCGCCCTCAAGTTGAGAGGCTTGGGGTAAGTGCGATGGGGGTTTTGCGTAAGCCCTGAACAAGAAACCTAGGGTACAAAGAACTAGGGGCTTTCATAAATCAAAGCCCTAAGTCAAGAGCTGTAAGGGTTTCAGCCCCTAGCATTTTCTATTTCTACAGGGCGTGCACTCCCCACTGCATAAGGCTTCTGGAGATTAATTGATGACACGCCTTAGGGGCTGAACCCCTGGCAGCTATTTATTTTGAGCTTTGTACTTTGAGATTAAATTGATAACATCCCTCAGCCCACCCGAAACTGCCCCAGCGAAAACCACCTCGTGAAAATCAGCCGCCCAACCCTAACTCATCAAGACAATTCCATTTTCTATCAGGCGAAGGTGGAGTCTTCGTTGGGAGCCAACCCACTCTGGTTTTCCTTCCCAGAACAATACAGGGAATTGGTGAGCGATCGCGCTGACGGAGCCATGGTGGCGCTGCTGTTACCCGCCATGGTTTTGGGCGAGGATATTTATATTGACGGTCCCCTATCGGAGCGGCTGTACTACAACTTTTCAGGGAGAGCCCAGGCACTGTTGAAAACCCTACTGCCCCAGTTGAGCAGGGTACAAATCCACGCCGAGCATCTGGAGCCAGCGCTGAAGTCGTCGGACTCCCCAGAGGGAGTGGCAACGGGATTTTCTGGTGGGGTTGATTCCTTTTGCGCCCTGGCGGACCATCTACCGCGCTATAAGCCCGATGTGGTGCCCAGCCGCACCCTGACCCACTTGCTTTACAACAACGTGGGATCCCACGGCAGCGGTGGCGAAGGGCTGTTTCGCGATCGCTACCGCACCCTCGAAGATACTGCTCAACATTTCGGGCTACCGTTTATTTCCATCAACTCCAATATCGGGCTGTTCTACCAAGGAATTGCCTTTGAAAAGAGCCATACCCTGCGCAACACCGCAGCCGCTCTGGTGCTGCAACGGGGCATCAGTGCCTTTTTATACGCGTCCGCCTTTGACTATGGTCGCATCGAAGCCAAGCCCGGACGCTCCATGGGCAGTATTGACCCGATGCTGCTGCCCCTATTGGGAACCGAAACCTTTGAGGCGATCGCCGTTGGCAGTGAATACACCCGCGCCGAGAAAATTTTGCGCCTAACGAAAGTGCCCGAAACTTACACCACTTTGGATGTGTGTGCCTCTAGCAAAAAAGCCGGAAATTGCTGTCAGTGTGCGAAGTGTTTATGGGCATTAGTAGCATTAGAAGCAACGGGGTCACTGAATAAATATTCGAGCCAGTTTAATTTGGATCGATATTACCAAATTCGCGATCGCTATCTACCAGAAATCCTCCTAGGTGAACATCTTTTCAGCCAGGAATTATTAGATTTCGCCGAGTCTCAAGGTTATGAATTCTCAGCCAAGTCGCGACTGTTAGCCAAGGTTCCCTTTTATTTAGAAGGGCGAGAAATGGGGCGCAAACTTCGCGATCGCCTAAGAAAAAAATAGCGCTAGCAACAAGAAATCAATAATTTTTCAATCTACCGTCAGTAATTTCAAAACCAGCATAAACAAGACTTACTTTATGAAAATTAGTCATCCTGTTTTAGTCGAAGAAGATGGATTGGTTAAATATAAGGTAACGATTGAATCTTCCCTAGGAAGTCAAATTCTTTGGTATTCAGTGGACAAAGAATTTGGGAATTTACTCAGCGATCACGCCGATACAGCTGTGGTCGCAGCCCTAATACCCGCCATGAAGTTAGGAGAAGATATTGAAATTGATGGCACTATTTCTGAAAAACTTTACTATGTTTTATCCTCAGCGTATCAAGGGCTTTTAAAGGATATTATTCCGACCCTAAAGACTATCAGAATCAAACCACAATCAATAGAAATATATAAAACAAAATCCACTGGAGTAATGACCGGATTCTCTGGCGGAATTGATGCCTTTCACACCTTAAATAGACATTTTTATCAAGATCACATTCCCAACAGCTTGCGTATTACCCATCTTCTATTTAATAACGTTGGCTCCCACAGCTCAGGGGGGGAAAGACTTTTCAGGGCTCGGTACAATCGACTATTGCCTTTAACAGAAAAGCTAGGGCTCCCATACGTCCCCGTCAACTCTAATCTAGAAGAGCTATATAGGTCCGTTCAAATCACCTTCCGAGCCAGTTCCGTGCTTCGGAATGCCTCCGTTGCTTTACTATTTCAGGAGGGAATTGGTAAATATTTATTCTCTTCTGGATACAAATATATTGAGCTTAATCGACAGCCTAATGTAACTGGAAATTTATCCTACTGGGAGGCGATCGCCACTCCATTTTTATCCACAGAAACTATGGAAATGTTTTCCGTGGGGCATGAATATACGCGGGTGGAAAAAACCCTTCAAGTGTCCGAAGTGGAAGATTCTTACAAGTGGTTAGATATTTGCAGTACTAATAAGCTGGCAGGAAATTGTGGACAGTGCAAAAAGTGTTTGCAAACCCAATTTACGTTAGATATTGCCGGTAAATTGGACCGCTATAAGTCAGCGTTTGATTTAGATCGTTATTACAAAATTCGCCATAATTATTTTCCAGAGCCTTTGCTGCGAGACGATCCATTTCGGCGGGAAATTGTTGATTTTGCTGAGGCGCAGGGCTTTAAATTTCCTCTCCGAGCAAAGATGTTGGCCAATACACCCTATTTTCTGGAGCTACGGGATGTGGCACGGTGGATTCGCGATCGCGTTAAGGGTCAAAAAGTTGGCGAAAAAAAGTAAGCGCAAGGCAGCGGTGTTTAGGTAGGATAACGGGGAAACTGCAGCGCTTTTAGGGGCAGAAAATTTTGAACGCGTTGAAAGAAATTCTACGTCAGGGAATCGCCGCAGTATTAGGAATAACCCTAGGACTTAGCCTACTGTGGCTGATTTTGTACTGGACCGTTGGCGCTTTCACCTATGCCAATATGTCCCAAAGTTACTGAGACCAAATCCGAAGTCGAGAGAATTTAAAGGAACCAGTTGAGTTATTAAACTATCGACTAATTCGCTTGTTGGTGACTAATATCAAGTCCAGACGAGAAGTGATAATTTCTTCAAACGCTCTCCCCTATAAATCTCCTGCGGCGCGTTGGTAAACACACTACAAAAAAAACGTTGTCACACGAGCGAGTTTCATGCAACCAGTTTATTGCTCACTCAGGCACCAACTGGAGGATCGAACAGAACTTCGTCGTAAATATCAGCGATCGCCACTCCAAGACCCAAGCTTTTAAAGGTCACGTCCCCAAACGTATAAACCTGTTTAGACCAATCGCGATCGCCTCGCCGGAAAACCTCCACACACTGGCGATCCTGAGCAACAAAAACGTATTCTTCCAAAGTTTCAATGGCGAATAGTCCGAAAGCTTTAAGGTGCGGTCAAACTTTTCTGTGGAGGGGGATCAAATTCCTACGATGAGTGCTGGAAAATACTTAACGCCCTCAGGAGTGCGATCGCGAGGATCACAGGTCACCATCACATCGGAGTAGTAATAGCAGTTTTTCTGTTCAACTCACACCTTCATCCCTGAAATGTATACCCGACAATCTGCCCCCCGTAGCTGCGTTTTCAACAGAAGAAATAAGTTAGGGGCGATCGTTTCATGGGCATCGCGGCCCCCGGACATGGAGTAGGTTTCACCATTTCGATACTCATACCGAATGAAACTTTGTTTTTCGCCGCCAAGGTAGTCTCGCGGAGAAATATAGCGGGGATCGAGACTGGCAATCATGACAAGCGTGGAAGAGCTTCTGACCCTAGTTTATCGTTGGCTTACAGGAAATAGCCTTCCCCTAAATTCATAAAAATGTGGGTTATTCTGGGACCACGGAATCCCAACGTCTTCCATGCCTCCCTGGCTGTCTTACCCAAAGGTGCCCTATGGTTCAGCTTCTTCAGTGTGTCGAATGTGGCAACTCCGTTAGCGATACTGCGGAGACTTGTCCCCACTGTAAAGCTCGGGATTATCGCGGGCTGTCCTGCACGGTGTGCTTGCAGCCTGCCAAACCGTCTGAGGTGAGAATGGAGCCGGGGCCCATGGATACGACCATGTTTTTCCATCCCGATTGCTTTACCCAGGTGCGAAATGCGCCTCGCCCCTGTGGATCCTGTGGGGTATTTGTGGTGGACGCATCCGTTAAGGAATGTCCACACTGTGGTAGCGATTTAGCCCGGCGGCTGTGTAATTTTTGTGGGCAACCTTATAGTCCCCATATTGAAGATTATGATGATCGCATCCAAGAGGTGGTGGTTGGCGGAGTATCGGTTTTCGAAGATGTGGTTTTGAAGGGACAGGGGCATCGAATTTGTGCGGAGGCACGAGGGGGAAAGCCTCGGGAAACCCTCTATGAGCCTCTGTATCGAGCCCTAGAGGCGGGGCAGTGGCAGGAGGCGGACCGGGCAACGGATCAGCTTATTCGGTATTTTGCTAGCAGAAGCTCTGTGGGAAATTTTCCGGTGGCGGAGCTGAAGCAAATTGATGAGCTGTGGGTGAGATACAGCAAAGGTAAATTTGGATTTTCGGTGCAGTCTCGCCTGTGGCAAGAGGTGGGAGGCACGTTGGGGGAGGATGAGCCGAGGGTTTATGGGGAGTTTGCTCTGCGGGTGGGGTGGCAACGGGCAGTGGGGACGGTGCCAGTGGTGGACCAAAGCCCCAGTAATTTTCAGGAACAGGTGGCGGCATTTTGGAATCGGCTGCGGGGGCCGAAGACGGAGACGGTTTATGAGTCCGTGGCGTACCAAAATTTGACCTTTGATGGGAGTGCGCCGCCGGGGCATTTGCCCTTTCCTGGGGCCATGACTGGGCGTAATTTTTCCCTGGGGCGATCGCGCCTCTATACGGACAGTTGGGATGTGCCTTATATGGCGGCGTTAGTTAGTGAATTTTCTTAAGCCACGCTCTGATGTTGGTTCCTACGCAGTTAAAACCACCGGTACGGCGACCTTTCCTAGCGCGAGTCCTGATTTTCGGCTGTGGCGTGGCGATCGCTTTGGGAATCGTGCTGCGGTTTACGGCGTTGGATCGGGCGGTGTATTGGTACGACGAAACCATTACCAGTATTCGCGTGGCTGGTTTTACGAAGGAAGCGGTGCGATCGCCCGGGCCGGAGGTGCTGGATCGGCTATGGTCGCCGGAGCGGTTCACGGCGCATTTTTTTGACCTGTCATCGGAGGAGCCCAAGGGGCGCGGCTGGGATAAAACCCTAAGCAGCTTGGCATACGAAAACCCGGAGCAGGTGCCGCTGTATTATCTGCTGGCGCGGAGCTGGGCGACCCTATTTGGCAATTCTCCCTTTGCCCTTCGTGGTTTTTCGGCGCTGATGGGGGTGGGCCTGTTGCCAGGCATGTATGCACTGGTGCGGTAATTGGGGCGGTGGGTGCGATCCTTATATCCGGACAGCTCCAGCCCCCTGTCCTGGCGCACAGTGCAGTGGGCCACCACCGGAGTCGTCGCCCTGTCGCCCATCCAAATTCTCTACGCCCGCGAAGCTCGAGCCTATAGCCTGGGTTTACTGATCACCGCCCTTAGCACCCTGGCGTTTTTGAAGGCGTTGCAAGCGACCCGCACCCGTTCCGGCAACCCTCGCGCCCGCTGGATTCTCTACGCCGCCAGCTTGATTGTCGGAATTTATACCCAGTTGCCATTTTTACTGGTGATTGTCACCCACGGCATTTTTGTGGGGGGACACCGCCGTACCCAGATGAAAAGCTGGCGATCGCCCACCCCCTTCTCCAGGTTTCTCGGCAACTATATTCGCTCCTGCATCGCCACCCTAATTGCCTTTTCCCCCTGGCTCTATTTTATTCTCACTTACCGACAGCAAATCGGCTGGCTAAACCGGGATCTCTCCGCACAGGTGCTGCTCCAACGGTGGCTATTTAACCTTTCTGCGGTCCTTTTCGACGCCCAGTTAGGCTTTCGCGATCAGCCCCTTTTTGATATCTCCGTCAACAACGGCGATCCGGTGCGATTGATCGACGCTCCATTAACGGCGATCGGCATTGTCACCATCGTCGGGCTCGTCATCGCTAGCATCGTTTGGATGATGCGATCGCAACCGCCTGCCCTGTGGCTATTGCCCATCAGCTGGGTGGGCACGGTAATTCCCTTCGCCGCTTTGGACCTATTAACGGGCGGGCAGCGCTCCACCATCCCTCGTTATTTTTTGGTGGCATATTTGGGGCTGGCAATGGTACTGGGCTGGGCGATCGCACAGTTTTGGGAAAATTTACACCGGCAAACTTCCAGTGGACAGCCGCGCCTGTTTCAATTTATCTATGGTTTTGCCTCCATGAGCCTAATTTTCAGTGCCTTATCTTCCGCATACCATGGCACCCAATCGGATACCTGGTGGCACAAATACAGCAGCTACCACAGTTCCTGACCAGGAGTTGCTCACCAGCGCCGATCCGCTGCGGCTGCTAACTCTGACCCCCCAACTCAAAGACGGTATCGCCCTACAAATTTAGTCCCCCGACGCCCCGGTTTCTGCCGAAGCGCCGCCCCTACCCAACTTTTCTTACTTTCCCCCCAAATCGTGGCGATCGCTCCCCAGCCAAATCCAACAAACCCAATTTCCCAAACTGTGGCGGCGATCAGCCTCATAAATCCAGCGCCCTATCAATGCCCAAAACCAATGCCCAAAGCCAATGCCCAAGACCAATGCCCAAGACCAATGCCCAAAATCAATGACCAAAATCCCCCTATTTCGTTACGGTAGACATTGCAAGCCTTAGAAGCGTTTAAAAAATCACTGTGCCCACTTTAGGAGTCAATATCGACCACGTGGCGACCATTCGCCAAGCTCGCCGCACCGTTGAGCCGGATCCGGTGGGGGCGGCCGTCCTGGCTGAGCTAGCAGGAGCCGACGGTATTACGGTGCACCTGCGCGAAGATCGGCGTCATATTCAAGACCGCGACGTGTTCTTACTGCGGGAAACGGTGCGTACCCATTTGAATTTAGAAATGGCGGCGACGGATGAAATGGTGGCGATCGCCTTGGATGTAAAACCAGACTACGTAACCCTGGTGCCAGAAAAGCGCGAAGAGGTAACCACGGAAGGAGGGCTAGAAATTGCGGCGGTGCTGCCTCGTATGACCGAGGTGGTGGCAGCCCTGCAAGGGGCGGACATTCCGGTGAGCCTATTTATCGACGCAGACCCAGCGCAAATTGAAGCGTCAGCCAAGTGTGGCGCAAAATTTATTGAGCTGCATACGGGCACCTACGCGGAGGCGAAAAGCGAGGCGACACAGGCGAAGGAATTGGCGGTGCTGGCGGACGGGTGTGAACGAGCGATCGCCGCTGGGCTACGCGTCAATGCCGGACACGGGCTGACCTATTGGAATACCCTACCGGTGGCCCAACTGCCAGGCATGGAGGAGCTAAATATTGGACACACGATTATTAGCCGCGCCGTGCTGGTGGGCATCGAGCGGGCGGTGCGAGAAATGAAGGAACTTATCAATCAGGCGTAGCCCACCATTAACAACGTTAAAATCTGATTTTTAAGGGGCGTAGTGGCGTGTCTCCCCTAAAATTATGTGCCTCCTAAACTGTTAGAAACTTACGGCAAACTCTAAAAATCATTCAGCGTCAAAATCCCATTTAATGCCATGACAACCTATTATTTCAGCATCGCCAGCAAAAAGTTTTTAGTGGACGAAGAGCCTTTTGACGAGGTGATTGAAGAGCGAATTCGTCACTATCACGAACGGGAGAAAGAGATTGATTTTTGGTTTGTTATTGAGCCTGCATTTTTAGAAGCGCCGGAAATGGCTGACGTTAAAGCTAAAGTCCCTCAGCCTGCCGCCGCTATTATTTCCACCAATAAAACCTTTATTACTTGGACAAAACTCCGGTTAGAGTATGTGCTGGCGGGAGAATTTGAAGCGCCTTTGGAATCAATTCCCGATCCTCTGGCATCCTTAGCAGCGGCATCATAGCTTTCCCAATAAATTGGAGCCGTTTCTATGGCTTTTCCACGATTTTCCTCACGATTTTTTCCACGACTATTAACAAGCCCCATTCTGATAGGAAGCTTTATGGCAGGGGCGATGATCGCTGGGGTTATCAATACGGCGATCGCCCCCGCCCAAGCGCTTCAACCCTGCGAACCACCGGCAGCGGGGCGTTATCTATTGATGGTGCGGCGGGATAATCCTGATGTGGAAGTGGCTCTGTACGAAGGGCTGCCCGAGTCGGTGGAGGTGACCCTGTGTGAGTACCAGGGGGAAGCGGTGCTGCGCCTCAGTGGATTTCCGTCTCAGGCGATCGCGGAAGCCTGGCAGGTTTATATTAGCGAGCGTCTAAACCGCACCGCCTACCTTATCGAGTCGTCAGCGGCCGCCGGACCAGGGTCAAGCGGTTCCTACAGCCCCCAGCCATTGGGAGACGGCTATGCCGTGCTGGTGGATTATTTCAGCGATTTGGCGATCGCCCGCACCTTACACGATCGGCTGGGAGAAACGCCGGGGCTCGTGTCCTACGGGCAGCGTCCGTATCTATTAGTCAGCCACACTAAAAAGATGTCGCAGGCGAATAAGCTGCTGGAAGAGTTAAGCCAAGATGGATTTGCGGTGACCGTTGTTAATAGTCGCCACGCCATTTTGCTGCGATCGGCGATCGCACTGCCTCAAAACTAATCACTAATTTCAACAATATTTTCTCCAGCTTGAAGCTGGGCGATCGCCGGCTCAAACGTAGCAGAAAGTAGTTCTTTAAGGTTGCGATTAGTAATATTGCCGCAGGTAATCCAGAGGATTTTAGGTGGTGTCCCAAGCCGGCAGACCAGATCAACAAAATCACTATCTTTTGTCATGATGACAACATCATCTTGCTGGGCTGCATCAAAGATCTCCTCATCTTTAGCATCGCGTAATCCCAAATCCTTCAACGCTTCTGCTTCCACATTGAAGGTCACACTTAACCATTCCGCCAGCGCGGGAGGCAGTTGGGCATCTATCCAAAATTTCATGCGGTTAAGCGTGGAAATTCAGTTCGTTTAGCGGCGAAGATCAAACAAGCCTGAACGTCAGCAAATTCAAGATCTGGAAAGTCTTCTAAAAGCTCATCAATACTGACACTTTCAGCAAGCATTTCAAGGATGTCACAGACGCGAATTCGCATTCCTCTAATGCAAGGGCGACCGCCGCATTGTCCTGGTATTTGGGTAATGCGAGATAGTAAAGGGTGGGACTTGTTCATATCCAATAGCAATTGCTAACCCTTTTATAATCTGCCAGCTCTAGCTATTTTCGCAACCGGATCGATCGCAATCGATTCAAAGCCGCTGCCAGCTCAAACCGTCGAAACTGGGCCAAATCTCCTCGGGGGCGATTCCCCGTTAGTCCGTCCAACCCCTTCGCTGAGATATGCCCCAGCACCGCATCCAAGAGGGTGGGCATATCACATTGCTGGGATTTTAGCTCTTCCTTCACCGCTAATAATCCCAAGGCGATTCCCCGTAATTGCGCCGGTTCCACTAGCTGGGCGATCGCCGTTAGGTCAATATCTTCGGTGCCAAAGGACAACAGCCGCGTATCCCGCACGGTCCACTTCACATCCCGCTTGCCACGGCTGGGGTCAATGCTGGTGGCATCAAAAAACCGCTCCGTGAGCTCCCCAATGGACTCGCCCCCTTCCGAGGCTCGCCCCGATGGCTGGTTTTGGGCGATCGCCTTCGCCTTCTCGGTCACATCCACCGGGCGATAGGACTCCATTGCAATCACCGTATCCGCCACGTCGAAATAATCGCCGTTGGCTCCCATGGCCAGGACCCAGGACACCTGGCGCTCTTTATACAGCAGCCGAATTTTATCCAGCAGTGGCGTGATGGGCTCGTTCGCCTTCGCCACCAGGGTTTGCATCCGGCGATCGCGCCCCATCAAATTTGTGGCACAGGAATCCTCGTCCGCCAGCAGCAACGTGGTGCCTGCCTCCACCGCCTCCATAATTGCCGCTGCCTGGGAGGTGCTGCCGCTGGCATTGGGGGTCACAAAAGAGTCGGTGGACGTGCCCTGGGGCAAGCCGTTGATAAACGCAGAAATATCGGTGCCCACAATGGAGCGCCCGTCCTCCGCCCGCACTTTTACGGCGTTGGGATCGGTTACTACCCGCTCGCGTCCGTCGCCGGGAATATGGTCGTAAATGCCCCGCTCCATCGCCTGAAGTAAGGTGGATTTGCCATGGTAACCGCCTCCCACCAGCAGAGTAATGCCCTGGGGAACGCCCATTCCGGTGATTTCGCCCGCGTGGGGACAAGTGAACGCCACGTCCAAACTGGGGGGCGATTGAAACGGCACCACGTCCCCTTCCGCCGGGCGATCGTCGCTGCCACTGCGGCGCGGGAGACAGGCTCCGTTAGGCACAAACGCCACCAATTTTTTCTCCGCAAGCTGGCGGCGCAACCAATGGCTATCTTCCGTTGTATCCAAGTGGCGTTTCAGGGCGTTTAAATTTAACGACGACGCCAGCAGGGATTTTTCTACCACCTGCACCAGGCGATCGCACAGCAAACTTTCCGCCTGTCGTCCGGCAATACGTCGCCCAAAGGCCGGCAACCCCACCGTAAACCGCACCTCCACGCCCAACTGCTGTTCATCCGGCAGCAACACCACCGCCGATCGCACCAAAATTGCCTGACTGGGACGCTCGATGGCAATTTGACCGCTTTTTCCTGACCCGCGATCGCCCCCTCCTCGGGAATTCCCCCCTCGGGAGTTCTCACCTCGGGATACTGAAAACGCCGCCGTGGCAAATTGGCGGTTTAAAAAATCTCGAAACGCCACCTGCCGAATCGGCGATGAAAAACAATCTTTGGGAAAGCCTCCAATCTCCGGCGGAATCCACACCCGGCATGCGCTAGGAGCCGCAAAGGGATCCCCTTGAGCTCGATCAATACGCAGGTCGAAATTTTCAAACTCATACCAACCCCCTTCGATGTCCCGGTACGCTTTGTACCCCTTACCATCCAGGCGGTTGAGTTCATTTCTTAAATCCCCGTCGGTCTTAACGGCAGCCATCCTCGCCAAGCCCTTAAACTTCGTTAATTACAGCTTTGCTAATACGTCCAAGTTAATACAGCCGAATTAGTACAGCTAAGTGATTCAGCCAAACGACTCAACCAACTTTGCTCAGTCAACTTTACTCAGGCAACTCCTACAGCACCTGCGCCCGAATCAGCGCCACAGGCAGGCACTGCACCTTGCCCCAGGTGGACACAAACGCTCGATTGTTGAATACGTCGTAATCATTGCGCTCAATGGAATTCAAGATGCGGCTATAGAGCATTAGCGCAGCCCATACCGGCCAGCGAGCATCGCGGTTTAGGTGGCGAATGCCCCGACTGGCTTTGGCGAAAATCGTGCGCGCCCGCTTAATTTCAAACTGCATTAACGCCCGCCAGCGATCATCCAAAACCCCATCCATCAAATCCTGCTCGGTGTAATCAAACCGCCGCAAGTCTTCCAGGGGCAAATAAATCCGCCCCCGTTCCCGGTCTTCTCCCACGTCCCGCAAGATATTGGTGAGCTGGTTGGCAATGCCCAGGGCGATCGCCTCCTGGGTGGGATCATCATCCCCCTCATCCCCGCAGCCTAACCCATTCAGATCCAGGCTATCGAACTTAAAATTACTGAGATAACTATTTAAAGACGCTTTCCACGCGGGCGGCTCAAGCTCACCATCTTGCAACGTGCCCAACACTGGCATGGTCATCAATCCCACCGTACCCGCTACCCGATAGCAATACAGGTACAAATCATCAAAGGTTTCATAGCGGCTGCGATGCAAATCCATCCGCTGTCCAGCAATCATGTCGCGAAAGGGCTGAATATTTAACCCAAACCGCTGCACCGCATCCACCAAGGCCACATCCGCATCATCCAGCGGCCTCCCACCCCAAATCTTGTCCAGGTCTCGCTCCCACTGATCCAACGTTTCCGGCGTAGTTGCCGCCGCCAACGGACCATCCACCAGCTCATCCGTGCGGCGACACCACACATAAATCGCCCAAATTGCCCGCCGTTTTTCCGGCGACATTAACGCCGTTCCCCAATAAAACGTCTTTGAATACTCTGCCGTCACCTTACGACAGGCTTCGTAGGACTCTTCCAAAGAAATCAACTTTCTACTAGTGCTCGAGGGATCGGGCCGGTGCAGCATGGAAGGTGGGTCGCTAGGAGGCAGGGAATCTAAATTCAATGGGATTGGCTCGACTGTTGTACGGATTAATGAGAGAGGGAAGCCCTATCACTCCACGGACGACCCACACATAGGAGTCGGCTACCGGCTAACTGTATACATGCAGGATATAAACAGGTTGCCAGCAACCGAATTGGAAAAACCGAAAAACCTTAAGCGCAGCCTACGCGGCTAGGGCGGCTTGGCGTTGTCCCTCAAGCTTGCTGCGATCACGGTCAATAGCTTGCGCTGTCAGCTTACCAGAAAGAACAGCCCCTTCCATACTGGCTAAATAGCGCTGCATCGTATAGTCACCAGTGAGGTAAAAGTTGCGAATCGGAGAGGTTTGGTCGGGGCGGAATTCCTGACAGCCGGGAAGGGCTTTGTACACCGAACGGGGGGTCTTCACTACCTTAGATTTCAGCAATTTTGCTTGGTGAGGGATTTGCCCGGGAAATAGCTTTTCCAACTCCACCATGGTCGCCTGCACGATGTCCTCGTCAGATCGCTTAATCCAGTCCTTCGCTGGAGCCAACACCAGCTCCAACATGGACCTATCGGGATTTTCATATTCCCGGCAGGTGTTGCTCATGTCCGCGTAGACGCTTAGCAGGGGCGATCGCGAAAACAACAAATGATCAATATCCGTCAGCTTCTGGTCAAACCACAGATGCAGGTTAATCACCGGCACCCCCACCAGCCCATCTAGCTTCTTAAAATAATCCATCTCCCGCCAAGGCTCCGGCACCATTGACTTAAACGGATCCACCGGCATCGCCGACACATAACAATCCGCCTCCAAGGTGTAGTCGGGCTGCCCATTAATCCCCTTAATGGCAAACCCAGTCACCTCACCGTTCTCGTCGGTCATAATTTGCGACAGGGGCTGCTGCAACAGCACTTCGCCCCCCCGCTCGGTGATGTAATCCACCATGGGCTGGCACAACCGCTCCGGCGGTGCCCCATCCAGAAACGCCATTTTCGACCCGTACCGCTCCTGCAAAAACCGATTCATCGCCGTCAAAATCACCGTCGACGAAATTTCATCCGGGTCAATAAAATTCAGCGACTTGGCCATCGCAATAAAAATTTCATCGTTAACCCGCTCGGGAATACTGTGCTTATTCAGCCACTGGGTCCAGGAGTACTGGTCCATCTCCTCTACGTAATCTTGCCCCTTCAGCATCACGGGAATTAAGCCGATCGCAAACTTGATTTTCTCTTCCCAAGTCAACATATCGTTATTCTTGAGAATCGCCGCCACGCCGTTCCAAGGGGCAGGAATATCGGGAAAATCAAAACGGGAATACACGCCCGGATTATCAGGCTGATTCATAATCATCGAATGGGATTTCCACTGTAGCCGCTCCTCAATATCCAGCTCCTTAAAAAGCTGAAGCATATTGGGATAGGCCCCAAAGAAAATATGCAGCCCCGTCTCGTACCAATCCCCGTCCTCATCTTTCCAGGCGGCCACTTTTCCTCCCAACACATTGCGGCGTTCCACCACAATGGGAGTGTGACCCGCATCAACGAGATACTTGGCACAGGACAATCCTGATAAACCGGCTCCGGCGATCGCAACGCGCATACTTCTTTGACCCTAGGAACTTTGAATCTTAAAAAGCTCTAACCTTCAAAATTTAACGGCATAACCGCCAAATACTGGATACAAGCAACAAGCGGTAGGTATTGGGAAAATTCCAAACCCTGTATCCCTGCGTTTGAGTCCTTATTATAGTTTAAGAAGTGTTACGTTCCACAGACACTAACAAACTAAACTTGCGCCTTAAACGCTGATTTTCCTGACTGTTTCCCCCCCGACCATACTTAGGGACGTCAGTCAACTTCAAACTGAATGATCAGCAATTCTCAATTTGGCTTAGAGAGAGTAGAAATAGGAGAGTAGCGTGGCGGGGAGAAGAAGGAAGTGAGCCAGAAGACCGTATTCGAGTCAGTGGTCGAGAGGGCATTGTCAAGTTAACTGACGTGATAGACTCTGGCTGAGAATGAGG
>CALCTI010000133.1 GCA_937894105.1 uncultured cyanobacterium | reverse complement strand
TACCTGTCTTGAGTCGTACCCCCCACTCAGGACAGGTATCTCTTTTTACCTGAATTTGCTGGCACATTCTTTTCTCCGTTGCGTTTCGCCGATCTGACATGCCATGGGCGATCGCCACTGCTTCAGGACATTTTTGTGGGACGCCGTCCTGCCACGAGGCTTAGGAAACTGTTATTGGATTTGGCAGCACGTCGCAAACGGCAAGCTCAGGGCTCATTAAAGCGTCCTTTGTCGAAATAGAGTCGCTATCTCTGACAAATTGCCTTGTTAAACGCCAGTTCAAACGCCAGTTCAAACGCCAGTTCAACGGCACAAACGCCGTTTAAATCTGCTCTCCTCCTTAATGGGGATCCTTGATCCCTTTTCCCATAACCATGGGGCTTTGCTGCGTCTCGAAATTTTGAGGCACTCGCCCGCCTTTATATAAAGAGAAGCCTTACTTCGAGTTGAAGTCCCCCTAAAGGCTTTCTGGCGCTCCAAACGGGTCCTCAATTAAGCTCCAAACGCCTTATGAAAATAGGAAGTACAGGCTTTTTAAAATAAAAAATATTAAAGGCTGCCCCCTTCGAGACTATGGAGGCTGAGATCGAAGGGGTGGCCCCCAAGCTCAATAGTCTTATGAGAGCCTTTGTCTAAAAGTTTTTCGCAAGTAAAAAGCTTTTATAAAAATTTGAGGGACGTTTTGAGGGGATTTTCCTGAGACACCATAACGCGGTGAAAGCAGCAGAAGCCTGATGTGTTGAGGGGCAGCGTGATCCCCAAAAGAAAATATCAAAGGCCGGGTTTTCTTGATGGCTAAAGCTAGCATTCTGTTGATGCCTGGTTAGTCAAGCTCTCAACGCTTTTTCAAGGTTTCTTGGCATTTATTTCAGGTTTAAAGGCGCTGAAAAAATCATTCGCTACGATAGAGCCGTTTGCGATCGCCCTAAGATCTCAAACCCTTAGCACTTTCATCAGCGCTTCTATTGATTACGCCGCTATTGCACTAGCACTGGTTTATTCTCAAGCGATCGCCTGTACCTTTCGGACCAAACTTGGGCAAGGCGCGACGGGGATCTCCCCTTAGACCGATCCCTTTGGGAACGACTCCAGGTCACAGTCGAAAAAATTGCGATCGCCAGCCCCGTTGCTTCAGTCATCACTCAATCGCAACACCAGCGCAATATCAGCACCCTAAAACTTTCAGCCGGATTTAACCAAACAGGCTTAGCAAACAGGTCAACTCTAGTCCGTTTGCATAAGCCAAACCGGCAGCAAAACCACACCATCCACCTCAACTAACAGAACACAACCCTTACCGTTCCCCAAGACAACACAACAAGGAAACATAACTATATGAAACGCACTTTTGGCTTAATCGGTCTTGCTGTAATGGGTGAAAACCTAGCCCTAAATGTAGAGAGCAACGGCTTCCCCATTTCCGTATACAACCGCAGCCGGGAAAAAACCGACGCCTTTATGGAAAACCGAGCCGGCGACAAAAACGTCCACGCCGCCTACTCCATTGAGGACTTCGTAAGCTCCTTGGAAACGCCAAGACAAATTTTGGTAATGGTTAAAGCAGGGGGCCCCGTTGATGCCGTTATTGGCCAGCTCAAGCCCCTACTTAGCCCCGGCGACACCATTATCGACGGCGGTAACTCCCTGTATGAAGACACGGAGCGGCGCACCAAAGAACTGGAAGAAATGGGGCTCACCTACATTGGCATGGGGGTTAGCGGCGGCGAAGAGGGCGCCCTAAATGGTCCCAGCCTAATGCCCGGCGGCACCAAAGCAGCCTATGACTCCATTGAGCCCATCGTCACCAAAATTGCGGCGCAGGTGGATGACGGTCCCTGTGTAACCTACGTGGGTCCCGGCGGCGCTGGACACTACGTGAAAATGGTGCACAACGGCATCGAGTACGGCGATATGCAGTTAATTGCTGAAGCCTATGACCTACTGAAAACCGTTGGCGGACTCGACGACAATGCTCTCCACGAAATTTTCAAAGAGTGGAATACCACTGAGGAGCTAGATTCGTTCCTCGTTGAAATTACGGCGGATATTTTCAAGTACGAAGACCCGTCTACCCACACGCCCCTGGTGGAAATGATTTTAGATGCGGCGGGGCAAAAGGGCACCGGGCGCTGGACCGTGGTGAGTGCCCTGGAGCTAGGAGTTTCGATCCCCACGATCACCGCCGCGGTTAACGCCCGGATTATTTCGTCCATTAAAGAGGAGCGGGTCGCGGCGTCCCACGAGCTGGGTAATCCTCCCCAAGCGGCTCATCTTAATGGCAACCTAAAGGGCTTTATTGACCAGGTGCGGGATGCTTTGTATTGCTCAAAGATTTGCTCCTATGCCCAGGGTATGGCCCTATTGGCGAAGGCTTCTGAAGAGTTTAATTACGATCTGGATTTGGGTGAAACCGCTCGCATTTGGAAGGGGGGCTGCATTATTCGTGCGGGCTTCTTGAACAAAATCAAGAGGGCGTTTGATGAGAATCCCAAGCTACCTAACCTGCTGATGGCTCCGGAGTTTAAGCAATCAATCTTAGATCGGCAGAGTGCTTGGCGATCGGTGGTGGCGTTGGCGGCTCAGCAGGGGGTCGCAGTGCCGGCCTTTAGCGCGTCGCTGGATTATTTTGATAGCTACCGTCGCGATCGCCTGCCCCAGAACCTAACTCAGGCCCAGCGGGACTACTTCGGTGCCCACACCTACAAGCGCATTGACCAGGAGGGGGTATTCCACACTGAATGGGCTAAGGTTCAAGGCTAAAGGGTTATGGATTAGCTTTTTCGATTGGCTTTTTCAATGGGCTTTTCGATTAGCTTTTTCGACGGTTAGTCAGCCGTTAGATTGAATCGATCAATAACCAGGAGAATTCCATGGGGTTGCCGCCAACGTTTGTAATTAAAGCGGGGCAAACCCTGTGGAATTCTTTATGGCAAACCATGATGGGTAGCCTGGCTCCTAGCGATGCCCAAGGTGGCTACCAACGCCCCGCCAGCGGGTTTCGCTACGGGGTCGGCGCGGATTCTAACTCAGGACTTTCCGCAGAATCGGGACGATACCGGTTAATTGTGGGGCGCAGTTGTCCCTGGGCTCACCGCACGTTGGTGGTTCGGGCGTTGAAAGGACTGGAAGGGGCAATTTCGGTCACCTGGGCGATCGCCGATCCCAGCGTTGGCGGCTGGCGATTATCCCAAGCTTTCGAGGGCTGCGAAACCCTACCAGACCTGTATAAACGCGTTAGCCCAAACTACAACGGTCGAGCAACGGTGCCGGTGTTTTGGGATGACGAAAGGCGCACGATTGTTAACAACGAAAGTGCCGATATTATTCAAATTTTAAATGGCCAATTTAATTCGTTTGCGACACATTCCAGCCTGGATTTATATCCCGTTGAGCAGCGAGAATTGTGTGATCGCTGGAACAAACTCATCTATGAAACCGTAAACAACGGCGTGTATCGCTGTGGCTTTGCCCAATCTCAATCTGCCTACGAGAAAGCCTGCGATGACCTGTTTAAAACCTTAGATTTAATTGAGGCTACTTTAAATAACAGTCCCTACTTATGTGGTAACCAGTTAACCCTTGCAGACGTTCGATTATTCCCCACATTAATTCGATTTGATCTGGTTTATTTTCACTTATTTAAATGTAGTCGTAAGCGAATTTATGACTATCCTAATTTATGGAATTACCTCAGGGATTTTTATAGTCAGCCGGGTATTCCAGAAACCTGCGATCTGCCAGGTATTAAGCAGGATTACTATCAATCTTTATTTCCTTTAAATCCCGGAGGCATTGTGCCCCTGGGACCTGATTTAGACCATATGCTGTCTCAAATCAGCTAAACCGTTATTGTTTTTATTCTATGAAAAAGCCTCGCCAATTTCTTAAGGGAATGTCTAATACCAATTCTCTAAATTAAAGCGACATATAAATCCTTTGAGAGCCAGTTGCGCCGGGCATCTGGACTCTCTCCAAATTGAAGAATTGGTATAACCATTGGATTTACGGGGCGATCGCGATTTTTCTGAGCTATTTCGGGGTCTTTCTTTATGGGGCGATCGGCGGCAACCTACAGTTTCTAAGGGAATTAGGGGTAGACGCAACGATGAATGACCTATTGACGATTCCCCTTGGTATGGCAATTATTGGGGCGATTCCCTACCTGGCCGGATGGATTACTTATGCCGCCTTAGGAATAGTGGCGCTTATCTGTCTATTTCCTAACCCGGTGCTTAACGCAGCCCCTCAGGACGCAGTGTTAGTTATATCAATGTTAAGTGGCTTAATTGGAGGGCTCAATATTCGTCTAGGAATAGTTAACGATATTCTTTAATTTTATTGAGTTCTCTGGCGCTTTTAGTCAACGGAATCCATATTGAAAAGCAAATAGTCGCTATATTTACCGGTAAGAATTGCTTTTATGTTGATTATTAGCACCCGACGAAACTTTAGTAATGCCGATTATTTTTCAGAGCAAACTTATGCCGTCAGCCATATTGATTTGCAGTCTGACACTGTCATTGCTGAGAATATTTCAGCTGATCAGTTTGTAGAAACCATCAAAGGGAAAAGGGTTTTACTGCTGGTCCATGGCTACAATACGGAGCAAGATGAGGTTTATGATGCCTATGCGGTTATTGAACGCAGCATTAAGCGCCATCTTGAGGACACTTACGACTTAATTTTGGGCTATTTATGGCCCGGGGGGGATCAAGCTTGGGAGTGGAAACAGGCAAAGTCTCGGGCAAACGGGGCGGGGCGGCGGCTGCGATATCACCTGGAATCACTGCCCAGTGAGGCGATCGATGTAATGTCACACAGCCTGGGAGGAAGGGTTGTTTTAAAAGCCCTTAAATACTCCGGAAAAAAGGAGCTAATTCGTAATTATTACTGCACAGCGGCTGCCGTTGATGATGAATGCTTAGAGCCCGGCGAAGAGTTTTTTAGAGCCATTGAATCGTGGAAAAGAGTATTTGTATTTCACTCTAAATATGACAAAGTTTTGGCTACGGCTTACATTATGGCGGAGTTTGATTCTGCCTTGGGGCTAAGGGGGCCCGAG
>CALCTI010000132.1 GCA_937894105.1 uncultured cyanobacterium | reverse complement strand
TGCGCTGACAACTTGGCAGTAGCTCGTGCAACTACAACTGCCACTGCCACTGCCCCCGCCGCCACCGCCACCCCCCGAGGCGCTCGCCCCCCTCTCTCCAACTGCCCCCATAAATACCAACACCACCCCCAACGATCCTGGAACAAACAGCACCGAAAACGGCACCACATCCGCCCCCCCAACCCAGCAGGACGGCACCAGCACCAACAATGTCCTACCCCGCGCCATCGATGTGGCCCCAGCATTAGGCGCACAACTGCCCAGCAATACGCCTAATTGGACTGCCGGCGACGACACCCTCAAAGGTGCCGATATTGATGGTGATGGTAAGCAATGGCTTAATGGCAGCCTCGGTGATGACTTGATCTTTGGCAATTTGGATCAGGATGTACTCACCGGCGGTCCGGGGAATGATTCGATTTTTGGCGGCAAAGGAGATGACTGGATCAAAGGGGCGGACGGGGATGATCTGTTAGCGGGGGATTTTGGCAACGATACGTTGATTGGAGGGCTCGGGAGCGATCGCTTTATCATCGGCGCGGGTCGGGGCAGCGACGAAATCCTTGATTACACCGACGGCGTTGACGGATTTTTACTGGAACCGACGATAACGTTTGACCAATTAACCCTGGAAGCGTCGGGTAATTCCACCCAGATCAAATTTGGTGACGAGCTGTTGGTGACGGTTCTTGGAGTGGAGCGATCGCTGCTGGAGGCTTCTGACTTTACCTCGTCAACCCCTTAAAACGGGTTTTAAAGAGACTTTGGCAGTTGAATATAACCAAGCAAAGCATCAATACGACTGGCATTACTTAACTTAGTTCGCCAACTCATTGGCATGGGCAAAAAGAAAGCTATTTTTAATAGTAAAAGTCGAGCAAAAATTTTAATCGTCAAGCGCTTTACTAAAAACAAAGGGCAAAATCGAATTAGGTTTAGAAATAGCCGCAATGCTAATTTAAATCGCTTCCAATTTTGGGCTTTATCCCTTGCCACCGGATCTTCCAGGGCTTTATAGAGCAGATATTTATACAGGTTGCCGTAGGATTGGCGACGGTGATTTTGCCCGTTCCAGCCATCCCTATTCCTAGCGAAGGCGCGATTTAAACAAGCAACGCACGATCGCTCCAAACGGCGCACATTAGCAGACTGGGACGTGGGAGAAACGCGATATAAAATCTGCACTTTGGGCACCGCCACAAAATCAAACTGTTCCGCCAGCCGTAGCCACAAATCCCAATCTTCCGACGGCACTAATTCGGGAATAAAATTGCCCACCTGGGCGATCGCCTCCCGCCTCACCAACGGATTCGAACCATTCTCCAAAAAATTCACCACCACCAACGCCCCTAAAACTGCTCCAGACAACGCCACGTAACTGCCCCGGTGAAGTTTGTTACCGTCATCATCCACATAATCGGTCCAGCTATAGGCAACGGCCGCCCTAGGGTTAGCTTGCAGCGCCGCCAACTGGTCTGCCAATTTTGTTCGCGTCCAAGTGTCGTCCGCGTCCAAGAAAGACACATAGTTTCCCCGGCTCAGATCCAGCCCTCGGTTACGGGCAACGGCTTGCCCCCCGTTTTCAAACCGGGCGACCTGAAGGCGATCGTCCTGCCATTCCCGCCGCAATTTTTCCACCCTTTCCGCCGTGCCATCGGTGGAGCCATCGTCAATCACCCACAGTTCTAAATGGGAATGGGTTTGATTGAGCACCGAGGCGAGGGTGGCACGCAGGGTCGCGGCGGCGTTGTAAGCCGGGACAATTACGGAGATTAGGGGAGGTTTTCCAGTAGAATCCATCGGTGACACCACGGAATATAAGCCGGGCGTTGATAATTGGGCGCGCAGAGAAAGCGCAGGAGATGGGCCAGTGACTTTGAAAGTGGGACTGTTATTTGGGGGGCGCTCCGGAGAGCACGAGGTGTCGATTCGGTCGGCGGGGGCGATCGCCACAGGATTAGCCGCCAATGGTAGTCAATATCAGTGTGTCCCCTTTTATATCCGGAAAGATGGCACTTGGGCCTCCACAGACCAATCCGCCGAAGTGCTGGCAACGGGAACGCCCCTAACCTGTGACGATACGCCGGAAAATCCTGCCCAGCTGTGGCAGTTTCCCCCGGAAGCGGCGGCGGTGGAGCTATGGTTTCCCATTTTGCACGGTCCCAACGGTGAAGACGGATCCATCCAAGGGTTACTCCAGCTTATGCAGGTGCCCCACGTGGGCAGCGGCGTCTTGGGCTCGGCGGTGGGGATGGATAAAATCACCATGAAAACCGCCTTTGCCCAGGAAGGGCTAAGCCAGGTCACCTATGCCACCATCACCCGCGAAGAGGTGTGGTCCAATCCCTGTATTTTCCCCAAAGCCTGCGATGCCGTTGAAGCAAAGGTGGGCTATCCGTGCTTTGTAAAGCCGGCTAATTTGGGCTCCTCCGTGGGCATTGCCAAGGTGCGCACCCGTCAGGAGTTGGAAGATGCCCTGGACAGTGCAGCCACCTTCGACCGGCGAATTATTATCGAGGCGGCGATCGCCAATGCACGGGAGGTGGAATGTGCGGTGCTGGGCAATGGCAATCCCCAGGCGTCGGTGGTGGGCGAAATTACCTTTGACAGTGATTTTTACGATTACGAAACGAAGTACACCGACGGGGCAGCCCAGTTAATTATTCCGGCAGACTTGCCTGATTCGGTGGTGGGGCGAATTCAGGATCTGGCGATCGCCGCCTTCCAAGCGGTAGACGCCGCCGGTCTAAGCCGAGTGGACTTTTTCTACCAGCCCCACACGGACGAGATTTTTATCAACGAAATCAATACCCTACCCGGCTTTACCGCCCTTAGCATGTACCCGAAACTGTGGGAAGCCAGCGACATTGAATTCTCTACCCTGGTTCACCAAATCGTCCAGCTAGCCCTCGAGCGTGGAAAAGCTCTGCAAAACCCCTCTTAAAACCAAATTCTCTTTAATGTATTCTCGTTTTCTGTCGCATCTTCCGAAACATCGGTTTAGCATAGACAAGGCGGGGATAGAACCAACAGGTCTTCCAAAGCGCAGGCTGTGATAATAAATGAGATCCCATTGAGAGAACACCGATATTGAGAGAACACCGATATTGAGAGACCATCAACCGAGACAACATAAGTAGCGATGAGTGAACGGCGATCGCCAGAAATGTTTCCCTGGGCATCCTCCTCCACTGAGATGCCTCAGGATTCTGGTGCCGCCCCCCACATCTCAGCTGACGATGCGGATCGGCGATCGCTCGACCTGCCGAACTTTAACCCTCCAGTGGTCTCAACTCCCGCCAGCAAAGCTGATCGCCCCCAGCCACAGATCCCCCAATATTCCCCACCCGTACCGCCCCAATCAACGTCGATCCACCGCCCAACCATGGGGGATATCCAAGCCCAGCGCCTGTCAGCAAACCTACGACAAAGACAGCCCGTTACGCCCAGCACATCGACAAACCACCCAATACGCCCCCCAATAAACGCCTCAGGCGATCGCCCAGCCAATCGCGCCAAAACTCACCGCTCCTCCCAGCCAATCGGTCGCCGTCGCTCCAAACAGCGCCCCCAATACCGCCCGCTTCAACGGCAAAATCACCAACGGCAAAATCACCAACGACAAAATCACCGTCGCCTCACTTCTCCCTTTGAGCACTTCCTCAATCGCCTCGATCACCTATTCCGGGGAAAAGTGCTCCTATGGATTTTTGGAGCCTGGGCAGTTTTCTGGTTTGTAGGCAGCTTTGCCTTAATGGGACTTCTCAGCGCAGGCTCTTCGTCCATCTCCCCCAACTCTTTTACCGATGGCACCAGGTCGCGCATCCCATTGTCTCAGCCGCAGCCCTTGCGAAAATCAGGGAAAGCCGAGTCGCTTCCCAATACAGCACCAATTATTAAAAGATAGGACCGACCCAGTAGCGGTCCACCCATCATTCCTGTGGCGATCGCCCTAATGATCTGCTTCGGCGGCAGCTGGCTCAAGCTTCAGCAATTTCGCAAAGAGTCGCAGTAAGCACTCACCATAAATCCATCACCATATCCAGCCAGAAAATTAATAAAAGTTTCAATCGGCAGTTGAATTCGTTAATTTTCCTAAGATTATCCGCTGGTATGATGTCATCCCCCAACGGATCGCTCACATTAGAAGTGGGACATGTTTTTTCAAAACTTCCAAACCTCAGTATTAGCCGCAAGGAATATTTATTAAGTATCCCTGGATACAGTCTCAGGTTTATTTGCGAAATTCTATTTCTTTTTTTCGATTGATTCGAGAAAATTTCGAGTGGCTTTTCGCATGGCTTTTAAGGACAGTTTTCAGGGCGGATCATCAATTAATTTCGAACCCTCGCGCCGTAAGGAGAAATTTCCCTCGCTCAAAAAATGCGCTGGGGTCGGCAAGCCTTACGGAGACAGGCTTTATTGCTTAATTAGTGATCCCCTCTAGGCTAATCGTTGAAATAAACAATCTTGATTAAAGCCACAATAAGCGCCGTAAAACACCGGTTTTTATCCCCAGTTAGGGATGAACTCTTAGAAAAATGGCGGATAGAAAGTGTCCCAATTTTTAATAGGTAACCTTCAGACAAGCACTTTAGATATGGAATTTCCTGGCGATCACTCCCATTCCGCGCAATTTATTGTTACGGAAGAGTCAATTAGATTTTGGGCATATCCTTGGGAAGAGCTAGACGTTAACTCTTCTAACAAGCCCAATGCGGCCAATAAAAGATTGAAAAGAGGATACCGTTTCACGCCCTACCGCCCCGCTCCCTCCGTACGAAAACAATGGTTGATATGGAGTTTGTTGAGCGTGGCCTACATGGGAACTGTCTCCTTTACCGGCTTTATCGTGCATGAAGCTGTGGATAACCGCAATGCTCCCCCCTCCCAAAGTTTCATTGGCGATCAGATCTTTTAGGTCCCAGCGATCGCTAACTGCCTCGCTCATGGCGAATTGATCATAAATGCGCCCAAACAGCGGTCCAAGGCTTTCATCAGTTAGCGCCCAAAGTCTTAAGCCACGAGGTTTACAGACCCCAAGTATTTGAAACAGGGCACG
>CALCTI010000131.1 GCA_937894105.1 uncultured cyanobacterium | reverse complement strand
GCCAATACCCAGGGTGCTGCCGTAAGCTTCCCAGCTGCTATATTTCCATACTTGCCCTTCCGCTACCAGATTGCCCATCACTCGCGATCGCGAATCACCGCTAAAAAAGGTGCCATTCACCGTTATTGCCCCTTTGCCGCGCTTCACCAGCCCTGGAAATTTTTCCCGACCGCCGTAGTGGGAGCGACTATTAGCCATTTTGGCGTTATTGGCTAACCCGACGGTGATGAAATGGGTGGGATCATGCAGATCGATACGGGTGTGATAGAAACGCACCCTACCCAGTTTGCCTCGGGTGAAGGAAACGCCTTTTCCCTGGGGAACGGCAGCGGCGGCAGGGCGATCGCCCAACAATCCAAACGGCTGGGGCGCGGGGGACGGCACAAAATCCGGTGGAGCAAATAGGGGCTTGGGCACGCCGCTAGCGGATGCGGTAGTGCCAATCATCGGCGATCGCTCCGGGAGATTGGATAGGTCCCCAAGCTGGTCGCCAGACGGTTCAAACCATCCTGCCAAAAAGGCATCACCGTGGGAGCCAATGACGCTGCCGAGCTGGTTAAGCCCTGCTCGTGCCATGGCAATTATCACTGCGGCGATTACAATCCGTCGCAGGGTCCTAACGCTTTTATCAATAGTTTGACCGACCCTTTGGCTAGCGCTTTTGCTGGCGCTTTTTCCGGTGCTTTTTCCGCCCTTGCCGTCGGCGCGCTCCCCGACATGCCTATCAGTGCCCGATGACAAGACACCACCTCAACTATAAAAAATCCTTTATTCATCATAAGCCATCCTTAACTGGAGACAGACGACTTAAAAACATTTCAAAGTGGTTGATCCTTAAAGCCCCAGAATCGAAAATCCCAACTCCGAAAGCCTCAAATCTGCCTCCCTGGAGCTGGCTCACTCCACCATTACACCAACGATAAACCGCCCGCCACCAGTCCCACCAGCGCCCCCGCTAACAGCAGTTTCCACGCCGCCACTTTGAATTTAATTAGGGCGATCGCGGCCAACCCCATCAAAATGGCCGCCATGGTGGTGAACACCCAATTCACCCCATCTAATCCTTCCTCAAGACCTAAGGCTGCGATCGCCAGCGGCACCGTCACCGCTGAAATGGTCCCCAATACCCCTGGAGTGACGCCTTTGAGAAAAGCTTTCACCCATTGATTTTGTCGCAGGCGCTGGAGCAACGGCGCAAATAAAATAATAAAGCCAAAGGATGGGGTAAACGCCGACACCGATGCCCACAGGGAGCCTGCCAGACCCGCCCCCTTATAGCCCGTAAACGCTACTGCCAACACCACCG
>CALCTI010000130.1 GCA_937894105.1 uncultured cyanobacterium | reverse complement strand
ATCACGGCAACAGGTATCTGAACTGTGCCTCGAGTTATATTTCAGAAATATGCCTTTAGACAGAGGGCATCTAAATTAAGGCTTTCATACTAAAGATGAGCAACAGACTAAAAATGCCAGGCGCATCTAGAAAAGTTCAGTTTTCTTTTTTTGCTTACATTATTGTCAACAACTTCTTGGCAATTAATCGCAATTATTTTTAAATTTCACAGTTGATTATTAAGGACCTGTAGTTATTTTCCTTGATAGTCTCTTAGGTCTTATATGTCTTCTAGTATTCTTCTTCCTCGGTGGGCGATAGCCAAATCTCCCACCACAATTTTGCCCCAGGCAACCCTGTCGGAAGCCGTTACGATCCTAAACGTGCAGCAGGCTTGCTTCCAGCAAAAAACAGAATCCAGCTATTTTAATCGTCGGTTATCTCCATCCCGCGTTTTGATTTCTGCTGCAACGGTACAGGATGTGCACGGCAGAGCCTACGCCGACTGCGTGGTGGTGGCTAGCCGCCAGGGTGAGGTGTTGGGGCTCCTGACCAATCGACAGTTAGGACAACTGGGGATGGATGGGGTTTGTTTTGAAGAAACGACGGCGGAGGAAGTGATTGACCCCGTTATCCTTAAGTTTCAGCAGAATAATCTGGGGGATTTAGAAAGCGCCTACGATTTACTTCAGCACCACAGCGTTAACTATGCTCCCGTGGTGGACCGGGAAAATCGTTTGGTGGGCATTCTTAGCGATGAATGTTTGCGGCTGGCGATGGTATCAGAGCTTTATGACAGCGGTCTGGAGCAAACCGCTGATATTGATCAGATTGCACAGATTTTAGAAGCATTGGTGCAGCGAGAGCAGGGGCTGACCAAAATTTTTGGGCAGATTTATGCGTCTTTAGATTTATCGACGGTGCTGAATACAACGGTGCAAGAGATGCGCCGGCTGTTGCAGTGCGATCGCGTCATTATTTACAAGCTGCAGGAAGATCTGAGCGCCATGGTAGTGGCCGAATCCATTATTCCCGGGGGGCGTTCATTGCTCCACAGCGTTGCCCATGACCCCTGTGTTTCTCCGGAATGGCTGGAGCCCTATCGTCTGGGTAAAGTGCGCGTTGTTAATGATGTTTACGACGCGGCGATGGCTGTTTGCCACCAGGAGCTGTTAATCGGTCTGGATATTCGCTCTAAGCTGATGGTGCCCATTGTGGTGGAAAATCAGCTTTGGGGGTTAATCATCACTAGCTACAAAGATTCGCCTCGCCATTGGCAGACGGATGAAATTTCTTTGGCTAAGCAGCTCTCTCAGCATGCGGCGATCGCCATTTATCAATCTCAACTGCACGAAGAATCCCAAAGTAAAAGCCGCGAAATTGAGCGGTCTTATAAGCGGCTTCAGCAAACTCAGCTAAAGCTGGCGCAGGCGGAAAAATGCCTGGGCGGGGGAATTTAGTGTCCGGTATTGCCCACGAAATTAATACCCCCCTTAGCTTTATCCATGGCAATCTGGATCCGGCAAAGGGTTACTTTGACATACTTTCTCAGTTGGTCAATTTATACCGCGCCCACCATTCTGACCCAGCCGAAGATATTAGCAATTTTGTTCAGGATAATGATATTGACTATGCATTTCAAGACTTTCCAAAGCTGATTCAATCTATTCAAAATGGCGTTGATCGGGTGCAGAATATTGTTCAATCCCTGAGGATTTTCTCCCGCCTTGATTAATCATCTATTAAGTCCGTTGATATCCACGAAAATATTGATAGTGTAATTAATCTTGTGCAAAGACGGTTGGGTGATGAAACGCAGACCGGTTCAATCACAATTATAAAAAACTACGATGATCCGTTACCTGAGGTTGGGTGTTACGCTAGCTTACTTAATCAGGTTTTTATGAATTTAATTATTAATGCGATCGACGCTATTGATCGGCGTAGAAAGGAATTAGGGGAAGGGTTGAGGGGGAAAATTTTTATCAAAACCAAGCTGGTTTCTAAGGACGCTATTTTGATTACAGTTGAGGATAATGGTACTGGGATGGATTATAAAACTAAGGCTATGGTTTTTGACCCACTTTTTACTACCAAGCCTGTGGGGAAGGGAGCTGGAATGGGTTTAACCACTAGCTATCAAATTGTGGTGGAAAATCATGGGGGCGATTTATCCTGTGATTCTATTCCTGGGAAAGGAACTGTGTTTAATATCAATCTTCTTGTGAAGATGAATTCAATGTTGCCCAAGTCTGGGTAAGGGGAATTGAGGTTAGATCCTTCAACCATTGATAAAGGTTAGGGATGGAATTGGGGCGATCGCTGCAAATCGCTGCAAATTGCTACCAAGTATTGAATTTCACCTGGGAGCGGACCACCCCAACATTGTCAGCGGCTTGGATCGTTGAGCGATATTATATGAATCTTAGGGACGATATGGAAATGCGGGACTGCTGTTTGAGCGATCGCTGAAAATCTATGAATCGAAACTGAGATCAAATCCGGTACGGCGACCCCCAAATTTCGACAGTGGGGCAATGAGCACCGAGCCCGCCGACGAGTATGTTTCACCAGAAGCGAGGGTTTTGGGGAATTTAAAGCGGATCTGATATGAGAAGAATTTTGATCACCCTTTGCTGAGCAATGTATCCCTTACGGGACTTCAAGTGTGCCATTCCGTTAAGGTAAAAGGCAGCTATCCGGGATTCTTGAACCAGTAGACGTTAAATAATTAGAGGCGATCGCGATCACAATTGTAAATAAGTAAAAACTTTCCACAAAGACCTAATCAATAGTTCAGCATTAAGTCCGTTCCTTGAAGAAGGAAGCATCACTTTAGGGAGAGAAGTCGGCAATAAAAATCATCTAATCTTTCTCACCTTTAATAAATAAAAATCAAAAAAACGTCTACAGTGACAACTTTAGCAATTGTCCAATGCAAACCGTTTTTGAGGTTAATAGAGGATAAACCAGAATAGTCTGATGTAAATTTACAGTTGATATTTAAGCCGAATAATTTTTGAGGCGAACTTTACGAATAAGCCCCGTCTCTTTCAATGATTTTTCCATAGATTCAGTCTTCATTGTCCAGCATGAGTAATCTAACTATTAAAAATGGTGATCGCTTTACTCCGCGCTTAAAAATGATTGCCCAGCCCTATACGGCGGCCAAAAGACTATTGTCTCCCCTCGCTAATAAACCTACGCGACTGGTCAAGGTTACAGCGATCGCCACCCTCTTTCTGTTCACTCCCCTCTGTGCCGGGTCGGTTATTACTTATCGCGCTTTTAATCGATTGATAGCGAATGAATTTCGATTACAACGCTTGAGCGATCGCGTTAAGTATCTCGACGAAGTGTTGACCATGTCTGCCCTAATGAACGCATCAACGGGCGACGAGCAATGGGAAAGACGCTACCAAAGCCACGTTTCATTGCTGGATCAAACCATTACTGAATCTATTGAGATAGTGCCTGAATCCTATGACACTAGCGATGCCGTTGAGACAGAAGCTGCCAATATAAAACTAGTGGTAATGGAGGAAGAATCGTTCCGCCTTGTTAAGCTTGGCAGATCAGAAGAAGCACTGAAGCTATTGCTTAGCCCTGAATATAATCGTCAAAAACAACTTTATTCTGACGGTGTTAAAGACCGTCATAAAGCTGTTAGAAAGCATTTTAATGTGGAAATTAAAAACCACCAAAAACAGCTAATTCTGTCAGGAATTATGGCGGGAGGAACGCTAATTATTTTGATTCCTGCCTGGTTTTTAGTTTTACAAGTATTGAGGCGCTATCTACACGCACTACGGGTAGCCCAAAGTGAACTGCAAAAGATGTCTAGCCTGGGCAGTTCCGTCGCTGGAGTCGCTCATGAAATCAATAATCCTGTGAGTTGCATCTTAGGAAATGTGGGCATTGCTCAAGATTATGCCAGCGATTTATTAGGATTGCTGGATCGCTATGAGAAAGAGTTGCCTAATCCTAGTGATGGTTTAGTTGAAGAACTGGAAACGGTTGATTTACAGTATATCCGTAAGGATTTTCCCCAGCTAATTGGTGCCATACGAAATAGTGGCGATCGCATCACTTCTATTAGTAAAAGTTTACGTACTTTTGCGCGATCAGATGTGGATTCTAAACAGGTTTTTGACTTGCAGAAAGGGCTTGATGGAACCCTATTAATTTTGCGCCATCGTTTAAAAGCGAATGATCTGCGCCCGGCGATCGCGGTGGAAACTCACTATGATGATATTCCTGAAATAACGTGTTTTCCGGGGCAGCTTAGTCAGGTGTTTATGAATATTCTGGCCAATGCGATCGATGCCCTCGATGAGGCTAGCCGAGGGCGAAGTTTTGAAGATATAAGAATTAAGCCTAATCGGATTACGATTCGTACCTCGCTGGAAAATAACCAGGTGCAGGTGGCGATCGCTGACAATGGACCTGGGATGCCAAAAGAGGTTCAAAATAAGATCTTTAGCCAATCATTCACAACTAAAGCTGTGGGTAAAGGCACTGGTTTGGGCTTGTCAATTGCCAAGAATATTGTGGTCGAAGTGCACCAAGGAACTCTTGATGTTAGCTCCGAAGTGGGCAAAGGAACGGAGTTTTTGATCGCTCTACCTGTTAGCTAATTGTATTGATCAAACTGATTAAAATTGTCGCCGAAGAAAGCAATAAAGTAGTGATGCAATGTGATGATCACTCAATTTCGAAAAGCTTGAATCTTCTATAGATTAAGGCTCAGCCTACATTACGTTGCATCACTACCAGCAATAAAAAAGGGCGATCATAAATCCGAAGATCATACCACCCTTTCAACGATTGAATACAAGGATTAAATATAGGCGATTGAGTACAACTAAGCACAACAATTGCTGTCTTCTAAGTCCTAAAAGCTATTCATCTTCAGCGAAAACATATTTGTACAAATCTGCAGGATCTGGCTCGGGGCTATCGAGACCAAATCGCACAGCATCTTCCACTTCCGACTGGATTTTTTTGTCAATATCCTTCAGCTCTTCTGCCGTTACCAAACCCTCGCCAGTCAAGTATTCTTTAAACTGAATAATCGGATCGCGACTCTGCCAAATATCCTTCTCGTCCTTAGAACGCAGCTCATCGGGATCCGCTAGTGAATGTCCCCGGAAACGATAGGTTAGGGCTTCGATTAGGGTGGGACCTTCGCCAGCACGGGCCCGGGCAACGGCCTCCTGAGCTGCACCCCGCACCGCCAACACATCCATTCCGTCCACCTCAACGCCAGGCATACCAAACGCTGCACCCTTGGTGTAAATTTCCGGTACCGACGTGGCTCGCTCGTGGGCCATCCCGATCGCCCAGCGGTTATTTTCCACCACAAAAATAATCGGCAACTTCCACAAAGCCGCCATATTCAAACATTCAAAGAACTGACCGTTGTTAGCAGCCCCATCCCCAAAAAAGCAAGCCGTTACCTGGTCAGAACCAGCATCTCCCAGCGCTTCTCGACGATACTTAGTTTGGAATGCCACCCCCGTTGCTACCGGAATACCTTCAGCAATAAACGCATAGCCCCCCAACAAATGATGGGGCTCGGAGAACAGGTGCATGGAGCCGCCGCGCCCCTTACTGCAACCGGTGACCTTGCCGAATAATTCCGCCATTACCTCGCGGGCGGGCACTCCGGCACTTAGGGCGTGAACGTGGTCGCGGTAAGTGCTGCTCACATAATCCTCATCCCGGCGCATAGCTCGGATCACGCCGGTGGAAACCGCTTCCTGTCCGTTATATAGGTGGACGAAGCCAAACATTTTGCCCCGGTAATACATCTCGGCGCACTTGTCTTCAAAGGTGCGCCCCAACACCATATCTTCGTAAAGCATCAAGCCTTCGTCCCGCGTGATGGTGGCGCGAGCGGGGGGATTTGAGGGAAGTACGCGTTGTTGTAATGCCATTCTGGATTTTTGGGTTAGTCGCAGGCGTGGTGCCTGATGTAACGGGGCTCGTAAAAGCCGAATAAAGCTTATTTAGGATACCGTGGAACGCCAACAAGCGCGTGCGTAAACGGGGTAGGGGGGTAGGAAATGGCGATCGCAAAAAATTGGGCGCAGGAAAATTGGAGTCCGGGAGACTGGAAAAAGCTACGAAGGGAGATGCCCCTGGCGGCGGCGGTGTTTGAAAAGGTGCGATCGCTGCAAGGACGGTTTCATGTGCCGGGACATCAGGGGATTGGGCTAGGACCGCTAGACAATCGCTGGGGGGCAGCGTTTCTGGACGATTTAACGGAGCTGGAAGGGCTGGATAATCTGGCAGTGCCTACAGGGGCGATCGCCGAAGCCCAACGGTTGGCGGCACACGCGTTTGGCGCGGACCGGTCATGGTTTCTGGTTAATGGCAGCACGGTGGGTTTACAGGCGGCATTGTTGGCAATATCTAGACTTTCACCCATTTCCCAGCAAAAAATTATCATCGGTCGTAATGCCCACCAATCAATTTTGACGGGGCTGGTGCTAAGTGGTTTGCACCCTATTTGGATACAGCCGGAAGTGAATCTTAGTTGGGGAAT
>CALCTI010000129.1 GCA_937894105.1 uncultured cyanobacterium | reverse complement strand
TAAGTCAAGAGCCGTGAGGGTTTCAGCCCCTAGCCTTGTTTGTTTTTAAAGGGCGCGTACTCCCCACTGAATAAGGCTTATAGAGATTAATTGATGACACGCCCTAGGGCTTTGTCCGCGCTTAATTTTAGGGCTTGTGAGCTTTGGAGAGGCTTATAGGATGGCTTTTCGAAACAGCCGTCGTCCTGAATTGGCATCTTGACGCTCGCTGCACTAGGACTTTTGCCCCTCTGGCTCCGGCAGCCTATCAGGCACAAGGGACGGCATCAGGGATGGCTGGTCTTTACTATTGGAGACGGTAATCTCCGGCGGCAGATCTTCTTTGCCTGATTGTCCATCATCATTCGCCGAGGCATCGGGGAGCCAGCCCACAAAGGGCAGGGGCAAAAGGGTGGATAAGCTGGTAAGGGTCACCAATAGCCATAGATTTTCAAAATTACTTTCCGTTACCCCCAGCCAGTGGGTCAAAATTGCCCCCAGCTCCTGGGATACGGCTCCCGATAAGTTCAGCACCGACATTAGCAGGGCAAACAGGGTCGCCTCCACGCCGGGGGGACACAACCGCGCCGCCAATACCAACACTGGCATAAATGCAATTTCCCCCGCCACCGTTAGCACCAGGCTGTCCCCCAGGCTAAACCAGCGATCGCTAATACCCAACATCCGATTCGTATGGGTCACCAGCAGCAAGGTGCTCAGCCCCAATACGGTGGAAATTACGATACCCCAGGCGAAAATTCTGCGGAAGGGGACGGTTTTAAAAAATCGATTAAACGCCCAAATGCCCAGCAACATGGCAATACTGGTCACCAGTCGCACCCGCCCTAAAAATTCAGGACCAAACCCCAGCTCATTGGTGCTGAAGTAGAAAAATGCCGAGTCTGCCGAAGGGGTTGCCTGCCATAGGAACAGAAATACCGTGGGCAGCCAAATGGCTTTTTTTGACACCGCCTGGCGCAGCAGTCCCATCTGGGATTTAACGCTGGACCAGTCCGGCTGAAGCGATCGCCGCTGTTCCGCAATTAATAACGCCGCCCCCGCCACCAGCAAGGGAAAGCTGGAGGTGATTAAAAATACAATTTGCACGTTATATTGCTTCAACAGTGCGCCGCTTAAATAGGCCGGCAACAGCCCACCGATCGCCGAGGTGCCCCAACAAATGGACTGAAGGGAGCCCGTATTGCCCACCGATTCACCCCGCGCCCGCTCCACCACAAGGGAATCCACAATCACATCGCTGCCCGCCACCGACAAAGACGACCGGGCGATCGCCAATGTATAATGCCTCCCAAAGTTGATAGAAATACTGCTATTGAAATCTCTATGATCGCCA
>CALCTI010000128.1 GCA_937894105.1 uncultured cyanobacterium | reverse complement strand
GAAAAAACCAGGGGTTGTCATCAATTAAAGCTAAAACTCAAGCGTCACGAGGGTTTCGCTCTCGAGATTTTGCATACCAAAGAGGTTGAAACCTTTACCCAACAAGGCTTCCAAAGGTTAACCAATGGCACGCCCTTGCAGCAGTTACAAAGTTCCCCACACTTCCATCGAGCTTGGGTCAGCATCAACCAACCTTAGATTGAACGTTGGTATTTTAAGGACTGGCGATCGCCCTTTCACCACCACTTCCCATCGCTCAGCAAATAAAGTCAAAATTTCGTGACATTTCAAGATCGCCTCAAAATTAATGTCATGATTCCCTGACTCAATAGCAGGTGATCCCAGTAAAACCGTTGTTTTGTAGAGAAGCGATCGCAGATCCCCCTTGATCCCCGCAGAGACTTTCGGCAAGATATAGCCAAGCTTAAAAAAGCCTTCTCCCCAGTGCTCTCAGGGTGCTGTTTTGGGGGATATGGTCGTAAGAGAGGCAAGAAGTAATGAATTCTAAAAATCCGAGACCGCCCCTAGAGGAAATGACCCTGCGCCAGCTGCGCCGAGTTGCCAGCGAGTTAGAGATTTCTCGCTATAGCCGCATGCGAAAGCAGCAACTTTTGGAAAGTATTCGCCAAAAGCTACCGGCGTCGAGTTTGCCTGACACAAGTTCAGCAATATCCTCTTCGCCGGCGATGGGTTCCGCCTCTGCTAGGACCTCGACTTCACCCATGTCCGCAACCAAGACTGGGTCCGATCTCGAGGAAACTTCTGTGCCTGCACCTGAAGCGGCTGGATCAGCTCCTACGATCAAAGCCCCCGTATCCACATCTACACCTCCCGAAAGGATTTCCGCCATGTCCAACGCTTCTCCTGGAGCATCCCAGTCTTCCTCAGCGTCAACCCTGTCAGAGTCAGCCACCCAAGAAGCGGTTGAAGCGACCAAATACGATGTGGGCGTGCCAGCAGCCAAGTTGACCATGGAGGAGTTGGCAACCGTTGATGAGGATTTAGCAGAGCTGCCTGATGGCTACGGCAAGAGCACAATAACCCTCATGCCTCGGGATCCCCAGTGGGCTTATGTGTATTGGGATGTGCCAAACGACCATAAAAATGCGATGCAGCAGCAGGGAGGGCAACAGCTTGCGTTACGGATCTATGACGTAACCAGCATCGATATTAATCACCAGCGTCCCCACAGCTTGCAAGAGCACGCCTGTGATGAGCTGGCGCAAGAATGGTATTTACCGCTGCCGGTGAGCGATCGCGATTACGTAGCCGAAATTGGTTACCGTTGTGGCGACGGTCGTTGGCTGATGTTAGCGCGGTCCACCACTGTCCGCGTCCCGCCTGTGTTCCCCTCCGACTGGATTGAGGACATTTTTGTCACTGTTAATTGGGATCAGGAACTGCGCAGCGGCAAAATTGCCACGTTGGTTCCCCCCATCGAAAAAGCGTTGGCGGAGGCGGAAAACGGTCCCAGCACTGGCTCCATGCACGGGGATATTTACGCCCTATCCGAGGATGCGGACGCGATGCGGGTCGCAGGATCTCTCCCCTACGGTTCCCATGTGGTGGGCTCCCTTCAGCACATCGATACTCTCAGCTCCTACGTATTCCCCTCGGGCGTTGGCATGTGGGCTTCCGGCGCTGGGCTGGCGGGCGTTGGCGGCGTAACGGGAATGTCTGGCGCTGGGTTGGCGAATTTCTCTGGCGCTGGCATGTTCAGTGCCTCAGCGGCTCCCATTCGTCCTCGCAGCTTCTGGCTGGTAGCCGATGCGGAACTCATTGTTTACGGTGCCACGGAGCCTGATGCTACGGTAACCATCGCTGGTCGCCCTATTAAGCTCAATTCCGACGGTACTTTCCGCTTCCAGATGTCTTTCCAGGATGGTGTGATTGACTACCCGATCATGGCGGTGGCCGCTGATGGGGAGCAAACTCGCTCCATTCATATGAAATTTGAGCGCCAAACCCTATCACGGAATACAAACACGAAGGCGGAAGCACCGCTAGAGTGGCTGGTATAGGGCAACCGTTTCGGCAAAACCGAAACCGCGTTCGATTTTTCTTCTTTCCTAAGACTGCGATAAGGGCCTCCTTGCGAGGCTCTTTTTTTGTGGTTATTGGTTCGGTTAGTGAGACGGTTGGGTGGGAGGCTACCAAAGAGGACCTGTTGCACGGGAAATCATGGTGCGAAATCCTACATAAATCCTACAAAAACGAAAGATTTTGCCCTTGGGGAGGCGATCGCCCGGTATAGCTGTTTTAATCGTGGTGAGTATTGCCGGTTCCCAAGCTTAGGGCCCGTTACCCTTTGGGAGCAAACGGCCGGACGCACTTAATTACAGAACAGCCAAATCATCAGCTCAAATCGCCAGCAATGTTATTTGAATCCCTTACATTTTTACTGCTTTGGATTTTTATTGGGTGGCTGATTTGGTATCTCCTGTTCAAGGTGAAATTTGTTCCCGTAGCCTATTACACCGGGCTGGGAATTATTACCGTGGCGGCGCTGTTGACCATTGCGTTTATGAGTCCCACGGGACGCACCTCGGAAATTTTAGGCAGTTTGCTGTCATTGCTGTTTACGCCGCTGGGGCTGGCGCTGCTGTTGCTATCTCGGTTTAACCTGAAAAGCGGTATTGCAAAGTTTGCAGGCAATGGTTTTGCGGCGGCGGCGTTTTCAATTTTGCTCTTTTCCAGTGTGCCGGTAGTGGGTTTTTCCCTGGCAGAACAGCTTGAGCGCAGTGCGATTCGCGACCTCAATACGGACCAGGTGACTCAGGCGATCGTGCTGTTAGGGGATGGCACCACCCGTGTGGCAGGCATTGGCGAGCAGCGTATTGAGCTGACAGAAAGTGGCGATCGCATTACCGAAGCCGCCCAGCTATACCGTCGCGGCGTGGCCCCTCGCATTATCGTCAGCGCCGGATTTCGCCCCGAGCGTAACGCCTACTGGCTATCGGGGCGCACCGGCTGCGTTGATGGTGAAGTGGAAGCATTCCGAGAATGTCGCCAGGGAGAATCAACGGATATTCGCGCCTTATTAGAGCGCACAGGGGTACCAGGGAACGCGATCTCCGTACCAGAAGGGGAAATTGTCAACCGCCGAGAAATTGTCGATATTCGCACCAGTGCCCTAGATGTACAAGAGGAATTCGGAGGCAATGTGGAAGGGGTGCGCATTACGTTGGTCACCTCAGCCATCAACATGCGCCGCGCAGTTTAATCCTTTGAAAACCTAGGGATTACAGTGGTGCCGGCCCCCCACGAC
>CALCTI010000127.1 GCA_937894105.1 uncultured cyanobacterium | reverse complement strand
ACGGCGATGCGATCGCTCATAAATTCCACCACGCCCAAATCATGGGAAATAAAAATGTAAGTGAGCCCAAAATCCTGCTGCAAATCCTTCAGCAAATTCAACACCTGAGCCTGCACCGACACATCCAGCGCCGATACGGACTCATCGCAAATAATAAAGCGCGGATTCAAAGCCAACGCCCGAGCAATGCAAATACGCTGACGCTGCCCGCCGGAAAACTCGTGGGGATAGCGGTTCATCCAGTCGGGAGCTAAATCCACCCGCTTTAACAAATCGGCGGCGCGATCATAGCGCTCCTTCGGCGTACCCTCCTTATGAATTACCATGGGCTCCATAATTGCCGCCCCCACCGATAGTCGCGGATTCAGCGCACTGGCCGGATCCTGGAAAATAAACTGAATATCCCGCCGCAATGCCCGCGGAGGCGGCCCCTTTAGGTCAAAAATTTAATCCCCATCAAAAAACACCTGTCCCGCCGCCGGTTTAATCAAATTCAGCAACGTTCGCGCCAGGGTGCTTTTGCCACAGCCCGACTCACCCACCAGCCCTAGCGTCTCGCCGGGAAACACCTCAAAGGACACATCATTTACTGCCGTGGTGTAGCGCTTGACCAGCCCAAAGCCCCCTTTTACCGGGAACATCACCCGCAGATTTTTCACCTGCACCAACGGCTTCTGCTTTTTTAGCTTCACCAGGCGATTTTCTGCTTCTCCCACCGGAATCGTTTCAAATTTTTCCAACACTTCCGCTGGCTGAATCTCGCGACTCCCCGCCTCCTCTGCCCGCCGGGTAAAGTCGGCCACCGTGGGCAAATATCGCAGCCGCTGATCGGGGCTCGGGCGACAGGCTAGCAATCCTTGGGTGTAGGGGTGCTTCGGCGCGGCAAAAATCTGCTCCACCGTGCCCATTTCCACCACCTTTCCCTGACGCATCACGGCGATGCCATCGGCAATTTCCGCAATCACCCCCAGGTCGTGGCTAATAAATAAAATCGCCATGCCCCGGCGATCGCGCAGGTCCGCTAGTAGTTTCAAAATCGACGCCTGTACCGTCACATCCAACGCCGTGGTGGGCTCGTCCGCAATCAAAATCGACGGATTCCCCGCCAGGGCCATGGCGATAGTAATGCGCTGGAGCTGACCCCCAGAAAACTGGTGGGGGTAGCGATCCAGAACGCTACGTTTGCGCTGGGCAATGGCGTCGCGCAGCTCCGGTCCCGGCAATTCCCCTTTCGCCTCCGCCTGCGTCTGAATCGCCAGGGCCGTATCGTCCGGCAGCACCCGCACCTCCTGGAGTAGGGCGATCGCCTGGTCTCGTGCCTGTTGTTTGGTTACCGGCTGGTGAAGCTGGATCGCCTCCACCAGTTGAAACCCGCAGGTATACACCGGATTTAGGGCACTCATAGGCTCCTGAAAAATCATGGCAATTTGCCCGCCACGAATTTTCCGCAGGGGGTCGCCCGACAAACTCAACACATCAATGGGAGCCGCATCGGTGCCCACATTGTCACGAAACCAAATTTGCCCCGCCGAAATTTCCGCCGGCGGCATAGGCAACAACCCCAAAATCGCCGCCGCCGTCACCGACTTTCCCGACCCCGACTCCCCCACCAATCCCAGGGTCTGCCCCGAAAACAGCTTTAAAGACACCCCCTCAACTGCCGTTGTCACCCCCGCATCCTGGCGAAACCCTAGGGATAGGTCACAAATTTCCAAAACCGGCAGTTGAGCGTCAGCCATAGTGATTATTGTTTACTGGAAAAATTTCACTAGCACGACACCGAGCATTTAGAACCCGGCAGTCGCCCAGTAACAGGGTAATTGCACAGGGGCATGGATGATGTGTCCACGGCTATTTTCCCAGAAAACTTTTCCCAAAAAATTTCCCAGAAAACTTTCCCCAAAAAATTGATTGAACAGTAGCGGCGCTTATAAGCTTGCGCCCCTAATGCAAAATTTCCATATTGGGCTGCACTTTTGCCCGCACCAGCATTGCCGTCACGTTATCGTGCCCGTTGTGCTGGTTCGCCAGCTCAATAAGCTGATTGACTCCCTGGTCTAAATTTGCCCGGGAGCTGAGCAACGGAGCCAAATGGGTTTGCCAATGGTCCTCTACCAAGTCGTTGTCGCTAAGCCCATCGGAGCACAGTAACAGCAACGTATCCTCATCAAACTCCAAAAACCGAATATCCGGTTCAATAAACTGACTATCGCGCGGTCCCAAAGCCTGAGTCAGTTGGTACGCATCGGGACGGCTGTAGGCTGCCACCGGATCAATACCCCGCTGAATTTCCCGCTGTCCCACCTCATGGTCCACCGTGAGCTGCTCCAGCCCCCGCCGTCGACTGAGACGATATAGGCGGCTGTCCCCCACATGGGCAACGGCAACCTTGGAATCCTGTACCAACACCAATACCAGGGTTGTGCCCATGCGCCCACTACCAGAGCGCTGATCTTCCTGATTTTCTTCAAAGATTGCGTCATTGGCTGCATGAATGGCGTTGCGAATTACATCTTCCGATGGCAAAGCCACATCCTGCCAATTGGTTTTGAAATAATCATGCAAGGTTTTTACGGCTAACTTGCTGGCCACTTCACCGCTAGCGTGTCCCCCCATCCCGTCGCAAAGGATATACAAGCTTTTAGCGCGAATATTGCGCCCCATAGGCATTTCCAGCTTTTGCACTTCGCTGTAAAGCCCGAAGTAGTCCTCGTTATGGTCTCGCTGACGCCCAATGTCGGTCCGCCCGGACTCGTCCAGGCTCGCTAAACACATGGGCAGCACTACTGTCGGTGCGTCATCATCGCCGTCATCGTCTAGCTCAGCGGCTGAGGCGATCGCCGCCATCTCATCAATATCCGGCGGCGGTGGCGCTTCACCCACCGTTACGCCACCAACCTTAGGAGGCGAGGTCTGGGCCGGCGCACTGATGCCCATTGATGCATTCGCTAACGCCCGTTTCGCCAAGGTTTCCGTTGCGGCGGTGGCATTGCCCGCCTCATCTAGGGATTCAGCAATACTTTGAAGGCGATCGCGAGCCGAATCCGCCGTCAGCACATCACAATCCACCAGGGCCTTTGCCGCCGCCACCACTGCCGTCACATCGGACCGCCCGCTGCCTTCCAGTAAATCCAGCCAAGCTTGCCCTAGGTCTTTTAATAGGGGCGGATCACCGGGCTCAGGCTTGGTATAAAGCTGACAAAACACCAGCACCCGATCTTCATCAACGCGTAAATTTTTGGGGAACAGAAGCGATCGGCAACTGTGGAACGGCTGTAATGTTTCCCACAGCTCCAAAGAATCTCGCAGTCCGAAAAGCACCTCCAACAACGGCGTGTCCTCTTGACGCCATAGGTCACTCAACAACGGCCAGTGACTGCGGTCTTCCAGAAGCAGCACTTCCATACTGGCATCTTCCCAACAGTCGTACACCTCCGGCAGCCGGGTACCTAGCACCTCATCCACACTAAAGTCTGCCCCCACTGCTCCAGGCAGGCCCCCTACACAGCTCATGGTCCCCTGTTCCAGGGATGGTGGCTGCCCCCCGTCGTTGTCCAGGGCCAAAATCTGATCTAAAAACCGCTCCCTATAGGGCTGGGTATCGAGCACAGTCCCCTGGGCGCTATCCCCAAGAGGACCATCCTTAAGCTCCCCCAACAGCTGATATCGCCGGTATAAGCTATCCACCGACGGAATTGTGGCTTCCATCGCCAGTAGCTTTTCCCGGCGTTCCGGGATTTCTTTCCCGCTCCAAGCTTCGTCCTTGGGAGCTGGCGTAACAACGGCTAACAGGCGATCGCCCATAGGTTCTCCACATTGTGAACATTGCCCCAGGAACACATTCACCTGGGCACTACAGGTAGTGCAAACGCGATAATTCATTGCCGTGCCGCACTGCTGACAGAAGTTATTTTCGTCAGGATTTTTAAATTGACACTGAGGGCAAATCAGCATGGGAGACAGTTCCTTGTAGGTTGAGGACAGCTGGACAAACTGACAGCCAGCACGACGCACCCGTTTCGAACCTATCTTAACTGCCTAGTTTAGGAACGGCCGACTAGAGCGGCAATCGCAATTCCAAATCGCAACGTTTGAAAATATTCGCCCATGCTAATTTTCCAATTTTACCTAAAGTTGCCGCCTCCGTGGCGTTCATCCCTTCCAAATTTCCCCCTTTTCCAAACGCCCCCCTTCTTTCACCGTTAAAAAAAGGGGGGGTTGGGCTTTGCTTGCCTATGGGCATCTGTCTAGGTGTGTTTCTGCCTAGGATCTTGCTTTCCGTTGCCCTCCCATAGATCGAGGGAGTGAAGTTTACGACCCTTCTTGGGATTGGGAAAAGTTGCGATCACCCTGATAGTCAGACAAATCCGCCAAACGAGCCAAATTCTGCACCCCAGGGTAAAGCTGTCCCTCCACTTGCCAGGTGGGAAAACTGCGAACACCCGCATCTTGGCACGCCTGGGGCTGAGCGTTCACCCCTTGAGGGTCACACTCAACGTAATTCAATTTTTTCGCCGCCGTTTTACCAAATAACTGCTTTTGATCGTGGCAGTGGGGGCACCAATAAGCGCCGTAATACACAATATCCGACTCATTCAGGTGGCTAGCCAAAGACTCAGAAGCGGGTGTCGACTCCGTGGTCACCACTGGCGGTAAATTACCATCAACGGCAATGGTTGGACGATTAATGCTGGAATAAACTGCCGCCGTTGTCGTCAACGTCAACACCGCTGCGGCAAAACTAATAAACAGTGGCTGTCCTAAATCTTCCCAATTCCGCCCCAGGAAGGCGATGACAAACATACTGGCAGTTAACAGGGCAGAGACAATGCAGTAGATGCAAAATTCCTGAATTTCCGCGACCAGCAAGTACATCAAGTAGGCGCTAAAGCTAGCCATTGCGGCCCCGCCTAAAAACAAGCCCCAGCTGCTCAAGGTTTCAATCTGATTGCGCTGCTTTTTATCTAGAGATAACTTGGCAGCACCTATCGGAGCCAGGGCCATGACCCCCATCCCCAAGTAGCCCAGCACTCCGAACAGGGGAAGAGGAACGCCGTAAATTTCGGCATAGCTACTATTCAATACCTGATCGCAGCCTCCAATAGGGCAGCCTACGGAGGTGCCAGCAACTTTAGCAACGGTTAGGTAGCCCGTTAGGGAGGCTCCGGCAGCGGCCAATCCCGCGATCGCCCAGCGGCTCCACTTTTTCATGCCGGTAGCGGCGTTACGGTTACGGCGACGTCTCATAATTTTGACTAGTTTTAACTAACTCAACAGGAGCAATCGTTAACGACTTTTCACTACACTAAAGTCGCTTTTCCTACGGTAACAGTTTCCCCATCTTGGATGGAATTATTTCCTCCGGCGCGTCATTAGTTACGTTTAGTAGCCTCGTACTGGCTTGCTCCGACTAAATTTACGCACTAGCCAAGCTCTGGTTTTTCTATGGATTAAGCAGGCGCTTCCGCAATTTTTAAATGCACTGCCTTAAGCTGGTCGCGCCACTATGGTGCGATCGCTATTGCACCCCAATAGATGGATTAAGCGCTGTGAGCAGGCACGGTAAATAGGCGCTGCGAGCTCTGTAGCGCAGACTTGTGACTCTAGGGCTGTCATCAATTAACCTCCAGAAGTCTTTTTCAATGGGAAGTACATGCCCTATGAAGCCTAGGACGACAACGCCGTTAAAGGGGGTGAACTAAGGTGCCCGTTATTACTATTTCCTAATGCCGCCGGTCCTTGGTAGGGCAAACTGGCTGCTTCCATAAACTGGTGAACGCGATTGGGATCAACGGGCAAATGGATTTTTCCACGCCGCTTTAGGGAACTCGCCACAATGACACCATCTGCAATGGACAGCAACTGGGCCACATTGTCCACATCCGCGCCGCTGCCGATGAACAGTGGCGTTTCTCCCGCCGCCGATCGCGCCACCACCAAATCATCCACGCAAGGAGGACTCCCCGTCGCCGAGCCAGACAGGATCACCCCATCCGCCAAACCCCGATCAATGGTATCTCGCACCGCCACCGCCACCTGATTCGTGCTCAAGGGCTGGGCATGATTTACCAACACATCGGCCAAAATCTTGATCTCACAACCCAACTCTCGCCGGTAGCGTAAAAGATCGTAAGCGCACCCTTCAATAACGCCCTGATCCGTTGCCATCGCCCCTGACAGTACATTCACCCGAATGAAATGAGCACCGACGCAACTGGCGATCGCCATCGCCCCCAGAGCATCATTTCTCAGTACATTGACCCCAACGGGCACTGGCACAAGGCTCTGAATACGCAGCACAATCAAAGTCATCGCACTGATGACC
>CALCTI010000126.1 GCA_937894105.1 uncultured cyanobacterium | reverse complement strand
TGTGGGTCATTCCTACGGCGATCGCCCCAGGAATGACCCACAGGGGGCGCAAAAAGCCGGGCAAGCCGAGCCATTTCGCCAGGTCGGGAATGATCAAAATTTCATGCAGCCCTAACAACTCATCGGCCGCAAGCACGATAAAAACTGTTCCCAAAAGGTGCCAGGAACCGGCCCAATGGTCCCCCAGATCCTTAGCCCGTTGTCCCCGCGATCGCAGTAATATTCCGCTGCTGAACAATAACCCTGCGGAGAATAGGGACGGCAAATTATATTCTCGATCTAAATTGAAAAACCGGGTCCATTCTTCGCGATAGTCAAAAACATATTTGCCGATCTGAACTGCGGTTCCGGCGACCGTCAACCCAATGACCCCGATGATCAGAATGGTCAAGACTTGCCGGACCGATAGCGCAACTTTGACGTGCATAGAATTTGATAGCACCTAGGGGGCGCAGGGTAAGGTAATCCAAACCTTAGAATCAAATCAAGTTTAGGTTAAATGTCTGTGAATCCTCTTTCAGTGGTGACTTTTGTTACTGACGATTAATTGGGTAGCCCTTTCTCGTGCCTGAGGCGATCGCCATCCCACAGACCGCGAAATTACCGTTGCCAACCCTCACAGGATCAGCCAAGATAATCGGACGGCAACCCCCAATGGCAGCACAACGATGGATCAAACCCAACCCAACCCTTCATCATCATCAGAAGAAGCATCGGGACAGTTGATCGTCTTGACCGGCCCTAGCGGAGTGGGTAAAGGGACCCTGGTGCGATCGCTGCTAAAGGAGCATGGCAATGAGCTGTTTCTATCGGTATCGGCTACCACGCGATCGCCCCGCAGCGGAGAAGTGGACGGGAAGCATTACTATTTTTTCAGTCGCAACCAGTTCGAGGCCGCCATTGAAAATAATGAACTTTTAGAATGGGCAGAATTTGCAGGCAATTATTACGGAACGCCCCTAAAGCCCATTGAAGAGCGGATTGCTAAGGGCAATCGCATTTTGTTGGAAATTGAGCTAGAAGGGGCGCGGCAGGTGGCTAAGGTGTTTCCCGAAGCGCTGCGGATTTTTGTGTTGCCGCCGTCGATGGATGAGCTGGAGCGGCGGTTGCGATCGCGGGGACAAGATAGCGATGAGGCGATTATGCGGTGACTGTTGCCGTCTCGTGTGGATTGGGATGCGGCTGGGGATTTTATTGTGACCGTGGTGAATAATGAGCTGGCGGTGGCGTTGGATGTGTTGCGATCACTGCTTTTCCCCACGCCCCAAGTGGCTCGTCCATAGCCCTATTGTTGCCTAAGAACTTGTCTAAGAACTTGCCTGAAAATCAGTTAAGAAATACATTGACAAGCGAAAATAAGCGTATATAAGCGCGCTAATTTCCAAGACATAGGCACGCTCATAACTCCCTAAACTATGGTTTGCAGTATCACTCGCCGGGCGTCCTTTTCTGCTAGTTATTATTATCGGCTGCCGGAACTGAGCCAGGCGGATAATGAGGCGCGGTTTGGGATTCAAGCGCGATCGCCAGGGGCGACCTTTTGGCTATGGGTGAAAATTATTGGTCCTGTGGATGAATTTGGTATGGTTGCCAACTTATCTACCCAGGTGAAACGGTCATTAACGCGCTATATTTTAAACCCACTAAATGGCAGAAATTTAAACGAAACTTGGGCAGAATTTACCGAAACTTTGCCCACGCCCGAATGGATTTCCCATACCCTATGGCATCGTTTAAAACCCCATTTAAATGTGGCGTCGATTGTTGTATCTCCCCACGAGCAGGTGCGGGGCGAGTATTTAGGTGACGGTATGGAAGCACGGTTAACGATTCGTACCCATTTCAGCGCCGCCCATCGCCTGTCGTTGACTCGGTTGACCTTAATTCAAAATAGTGAAATTTATGGCAAGTGTGCTCGCCCTAGCGGTCACGGTCATAACTATCATTTAGCGGTTACGGTTCAGGGCGAAATTGATCCCAAAAGCGGCATGGTTGTAGACTTTAAATCGCTCAATGATCTGATTGAAAACGGCATTATTAAAGAGCTTGATCACCGCTTTTTAAATACGGATATTCCTTACTTTGATCAGGTGGTGCCCACGGCGGAAAATATTGCTATTTACATTCGTGATTCTTTAGAAACTCCGATCAAGAATCTGGGGGCAACGCTTTATAAAATCGAGCTGCACGAAACGGATAATAATAGCTGCGAAGTGTATGGAAAATCGGTTACTGAGGCGAAAACTGAGGCGAAAATTGAATCGCAAAGTTTAGAACAATTAGCCCAAGGCTCACCGTCCACGCCAGCGCCAGTTTCCAATAGTCGCCCGGCGTCGGTTTAGTCATTCTCTGATCAGAATTTCTCGATTGCCCGTAGCCTCGCAAAATCATTGCCTGGTGGACTCGCTGGGCTTGCTGGTCGCTGCGAATCAGTAAAGAGCCTAAAAGCTGCACCATGGTTGACCAGTGGCGGAGACGGTACCATTGCCATTGAAATCCCCGAAGCTGGGCCGCAGTCATCATGCGCTGCCAGGTTTTTTGAATGTCAACGAGGTAGCGGTAGGTGAGCAAAAATAAGTCCACTAAGGTGCTGGATAATCCCATGGCTCGCAGCGATCGCACCAATTTTAAAAGGGGCGTGCTTCCTAACAGAATCAACGCCACCGTAAATAAACACAAAAACCGGGCAAAAATAACCGTCGCCAGCTCTAATCCTTCCCAATAGATTGCCCAGGGGCCCACCTGCCAGCCGGTGATAGTTTTACCCGCCGTTAAGGGTTACAACGCCACCATTACTAATACAAAACCGGTGGGGTATTTCAGGCGATCGCGCCACTGTTGCCACGGTAATTTTGAACTCCAGTAAAACCCCATTGAACCAACAAAAATAAGGGGCGTTATTTCCCAGTGATTAACCAGGGCGATCGCGATAATTAACCCCAATAAACCGGCCACTTTGCAGCGAGGTTCCCAGCGGTGTAGGGGCGATCGCTGGGGGGAATATAAGTCGAAGGAACGGGCGGCGGGGTGGTGATGGTAATGCGCCACTTTGCCCCTGGGCTTGGTCATAAATTTCCCCGTAGATTTCCCCGTAGATTCCCCCGCAAATTTGCCCATAAACTCAATGCCCTATCAGTTGGTTTCCTCAACGCTTATCATAGGGATTGCTAATCCTGCGAAGGCAATCCGAGACTGTTTCCCCCACTTCCACCGGCTTTTCAGCCGATTATTCCAATAATTATCAGGGACCGGACCCCAACGATGTTTTCCCGTTCCAACTTGATGAATTTCAAGAACGGGCGATCGCCGCGCTTAACAGCGACAAATCCGTGGTTGTGTGTGCCCCCACAGGCTCGGGAAAAACCCTGGTGGGAGAATATGCCATTTATCGCGCCCTGAGTCACGGTAAGCGAGTGTTTTACACCACGCCCCTGAAGGCCCTGTCAAATCAAAAGCTACGGGATTTTCGAGAGCAGTTTGGGGAAGATCAGGTAGGGTTACTGACGGGAGATATGTCGGTCAATCGCGATGCGCCGGTGCTGGTGATGACCACGGAAATTTTCCGCAATATGCTTTACGGCACGCCCAGCGGGGAATCGGGCACTTCCTGTCAGGAGTTGGAGGCGGTGGTGCTGGATGAGTGCCACTACATGAACGATTCCCAGCGGGGGACGGTGTGGGAAGAGTCGGTGATTTATTGCCCCCAGTCGGTGCAGATTGTGGCGTTGTCAGCGACGGTGGCGAACGGTGACCAGTTAACGGATTGGATCGATAAGGTTCACGGTCCGACTGAGCTGATTTATTCCAACTATCGACCGGTGCCGCTGACCTTTAGCTTTGGCAATTACAAGGGGGTTTTTCCCCTGTTGAATGAGGAAAAAACGGCGCTGCATCCTCAGTTCAAAACCCAAAAGAAAAAGCGTCGCAAGCCGCCGGGACAGGTGCGTCAGGATTTGCGGGCGGAAACGCCGGAGATTGGATTTATTTTGTCCAAGCTGGCGGAGCGGGATATGTTGCCCGCTATTTATTTTATTTTTAGCCGTCGAGGGTGCGATCGCTCGGTCAATTCCGTTGGTCCCATTCGCCTAGTAAACGACGCGGAAGCGGCTCAACTTAAGGAACGGATTGATTATTTTCTGGAGCACAATCCCGACGGCGTGCGCGATGGGCAATTGGATGCCCTGTATCGGGGGATTGCGGCCCACCATGCGGGAATTTTACCCGCTTGGAAAACCCTGGTGGAAGAGCTATTTCAGGCGGGGTTAATCAAAGTGGTATTTGCCACGGAAACATTGGCGGCGGGGATTAATATGCCGGCGCGCACCACGGTTATTTCCACGTTGTCGAAGCGCACGGATCGGGGGCATCGGCTGCTGCACGCGTCGGAATTTTTGCAAATGTCTGGGCGTGCAGGGCGACGGGGGATGGACACCCAGGGGCATGTGGTGACCTTGCAAACGCCCTTTGAGGGGGCGAAGGAGGCGGGACATTTAGCCACTTCGGAGCCGAATCCGCTGGTAAGTCAGTTTACGCCCACCTACGGGATGGTGCTGAATTTACTGCAAACTCACAGTGTGGAAGAAACACGGACACTGGTAGAGCGCAGCTTTGGGCAGTATTTATCCACTTTGAGTTTGGGACCGGATCAGCAAGACGTGGAGGCGTTGGACGCGGAGATTTTGGAGCTGCACGCCCAGATGGAGGATGTGAATCTGGATGATTTGGCGGGCTATGAAAAGCTGAATCAGCGGCTGAAGGCGGAGCGGCGGTTGCTAAAAACCTTGCGAGATCAGGCGGCGGTGGTACGCGGGAAGCATTTGGCGGCGGCGCTACAGTTGGCGGTGGCGGGGTCGGTGATTATGCTGCGGGGGGGGTCGAGGGAGTATGGACCGGAAACGGCGGTGTTAATTGCGAAAACAGCAGGGTCGGGAGATTCACCCCATTTGGTGTGTTTGACCGATGACAATGTGTGGCGGGTGGTGAAGCTGGCAGATGTGGTGAGTTTACACGGGGAGTTTCCACGGGTTTCGGCGGTGGATGGGTTGGAGGTGCCCTTTGAGCTGCGGTTAAAGCCGGGGGTGCATTTGGAAGGGGATGAGGATCTCTGGGGTAGTGCTGACCAAATTCCTGAATTGCCTGATATTGAAGACGCGCCGAAGGTGATTGCCCAGGGGGATCGGGTGAATGAGGTTTTGGATTTGCTCCATGCCCATCCGGTGCATCAGTGGGGTAATCGCAAGACGCTGTTTAAGCGGATTAAGCAGTTGGATGAGATGGAGGAGCTGCTGGAGCAAAAGCGGCGGGATTTGCGGCGGCGCACTCAACTGTATTGGGATGAGTTTATGGCGCTGATTGAAATTTTGACGGCGTTTGAGTGTTTGGACGATTACAAGCCGACGAAGTTGGGAGAGGCGATCGCCACCTTACGGGGAGAAAACGAACTGTGGTTGGGGTTAGCGATTACTTCAGGGGAATTTGACGACCTGGAGCCCAATCATTTAGCCGCAGCCTGTGCAGCATTGCTGATTGAAGAACCGCGTCCAGATACGTGGAACGACTCCCACCCAACGGAGCGATCGCTAGATTTGGTGGGAGAGTTACGGGAGATTCGCCGTAGCGTGCTGAAAACCCAGCGACGATACCAGGTAATGATTCCAGCTTGGTTAGAGCCCCAGTTAATCGGCATTGTGGAGCATTGGGCATTGGGAGCAGACTGGGGGGACCTGTGTGGGCGCACCAGCCTGGATGACGGGGACGTGGTGCGGATCTTGCGACGAACCTTAGATTTACTATCCCAGCTACGGCATATGCCCCATATTCCCGAGACGATCAAAGACAATGCCAGCCGAGCACGCATGTTAATGGACCGCTTCCCCGTCGCCGAAAACGTCGCATAAAGCCAGGGATTCCAAAGGGGCGGTGTCCCTTTGGCGGGGGTTCGGAGGCAGCGCCCCTGACTGGCGATCGCCATATCTATAAACTGCAACAGCGATCTGTGGCGGGCGATCCGAGGACATCAGGGTCGGGGATATTTTAGTTAGCATTCTCGGCGTAGGTAGGAAGTGTAGAGGCGTTGATCGGGGGGACTGTCAGGAGTCATGGCGATCGCGGTTAGATGTACCAGTAAAATTCTAATTAACGAGAAAAGTCTAAAGCACGGAAATGCCCCCCAATCTTGTCCGCCCCCTTATTCCCCGTCCCGAAGGCTGGAGAAAACGGGTCCCATTCTTCAAGTCTGGGCTGAAGCAGCTCAATCCCCCGGCCCCCTTTAAAGCTCCCCTATCAATATCGGAATTGCCCAGCTACGTGGATAGCTTGCGAGAGAGCCTGGATCTCCCCAACGAGTATCCCTACCTCCGTGATAGCAACATCTATAAATATTTGAGAAGGGAGGTGCTCCCAGACATGAGCTTCCTTCGCGCCTCCCATGCTGTCGGGCTATTCCCCGGCATGGCCCTAGACGAGGTAGAGGCGATCGCCTGTGGACAAAGAAGGAGGCGATCGCGGGGAAAGCTACGGGCGGCTTAATAGGACAGCATTTACCCGCCCAGAAGGCTTCAGCGCCTCTCACCCTAGAAATACTGAATGCCACAATTCAAGTCTAGCGGTTGTGCTCCCCGAGTTATCGTCACCGACAATATGAGGAGTTATGGTGCGGCGAAGAAGGATTTGATACCAGCCGTGGAGCGCCGACAGCATCGCAGCTTGAACAATCGAGCCGAGAATTCCCATCGCCCGACTCGAATCCGAGAGAGGCGAATGGGACGTTTCAAATCTCCAGAGGGAGCCCAACGGTTTCTGGCTGCGTTTGAGCCAATTCGAGGTTACTTTCATCTCCATCAACATCAACGACCCGCCTGTAAATATCGAGAAATTATGAGTCAGCGGTTTGAGGACTGGCGTCAAGTGACGCAGCCAGCATCCCCTGCATAAAAGTCGTGTTTCAAGGAATCAGCACGATGCCGGTGCCTCATCCAGAAAACAGCATACTAACTTGACAATGCCCTTTGGTATTAATGGCAATGGTGGCTCAGTTTTCTACGGGAGCGATCGCCGAAAGTTCTGCCTCCTTGTTCGACCCTTCAGAGAACCAATTCTTTAGAACAGAGAGACGCTGGAAAACTTGCTTTTAAGAGTATTCCGTGTGGTCTTAAGTTAGAGAATTAGTATTAGAAACGAGATAAATGGAACTTTATGTTGCTAGTTCAATCA
>CALCTI010000125.1 GCA_937894105.1 uncultured cyanobacterium | reverse complement strand
CGGCCGTTTTTAAACCTTCCTGGTTGGTCAGAATATGGTTGAGCAGGGTGGTTTTGCCGCTGCCAAGGAAACCGGTGATGATGGTGACCGGCAGACCGACTTTGGGAGCGTCCATGGTTTGCGATCGCTGGGTGCTTGCCGCCATAAGTGTTAGCTGTAGTGCAATGAACTTTTAAGTATTTATAGGGTAGCGGACCTATTATCAATTGGTTCTATTTCTTCCGTTTCTTTTGATGAATTTTGACAGGGCAGTTTCAAAAACCTGAGTTGGTTCAACGGTGCGATCGCCATCTAAATCCACCTTCCCCCCTTAAAAAGGGGAGATTAAGGGGGGAATCCTGCCCTTTTGCTGTTGCCACATGAATTTGCTGCGAGTCTAAATTTTGAGGCTCCCTCCAACCCCTTTTTAAGAGGGAGGCTTTTTGTTTCTCAGACATTTTTTTAGGCTCGCTGAACCTTTTTGTGGGGGGCGCTGTCTAAACTGGTGAATTTGCGCTGAAGGGACAGATTTCTGTGACCACCGTTCCCATGCAACCAATGCTGGACAAGGCTATGCCCCATTCGAAGGGAGTACCCTCGGATAAAAGCGAGCCTGATATGGCGCTAGAAATGGCGGATGATTTGACGCTGATTGACCAATGTTTGGCGGGGAATCGCTCCGCTTTTGCGGGCTTATATCGCCGCTATGGTCAACGGGTGCGATCCACGCTGTATCAACTGTGTGGGGAAACTGGGCTGGACGATTTGGTTCAGGACGTGTTTCTACGGGCGTGGCGGGGGTTGCCGAAGTTCCGGCGATCGGCGAGTTTTTCCACCTGGCTATATCGCATCGCCTGGAATGTGGCGATGGATCGGCGGAAAAAATTTGCTCGCGATCGCCAACGGGAGCTAACGGTTTCTGACCCTTTGGACGCCACCCTTCCGGACCCCTCCCAAGGGGCATCGGGACAATGGTCCACTTTGCATTACCAAGATGTGGTCCGCCAAGCTTTGGGATTCTTATCGGACGGAGCCCGCAGCGTTATTGTGCTGTGTGACCTGGAAGATATTCCCCAAAAGGACGTGGCTCAAATCTTAAATGTGCCGGTGGGCACCGTAAAATCCCGACTATTTTCTGCCCGCGCGGCCCTCCGCCAGGAACTAGAGCGCCAAGGAGTTGAGTTATGAATCGCAACAATCAAAATCCAAACAACCAGTCACCCCATGTGAACGGTGATTCTAACGATAATTCTGAGCCTCTCCCTTTCGGTAGCTTCGAGGATCAGCTTGAGCCAACGAAAGCCTCCCAGACAGACGATCGCTCCCTAGTTGCTTTTCTACGTCAACATCAGCCCGTTGCTCCGCTAGAGTCCTCCAATTTTGAGGGGAATTTGATGGCGGCGATCGCCCAGGAACCTATTCCTACTAGCAATCTTAAAAAAGCAAAGCGATTACCTCAGATTATTGGGGCGATCGCGGCGGGATTAGTGGGCGCTGGCTTGGGGCACACCTTGGGCGTTTGGACCAATCCGTCGGGCATGGGGGCACAGTTTGCCGCTTCTGGCAGTGAATCGGAGCTGGAAGCGTTTTTGGAAGACAGCTGGGATGGGGCGATCGCCCAAACCTCATCCACCGACCCTTCCGGCACGTCCGACACCTCCGACTTCAGCACCCTTTTCTGGGACACCAACGGAATATAGGTCCAACGCAAATTCACTTCGAACCCATTCAATCCGGTTCATACTCACCGGATACTCACCGGAAAAATACCATGTTTAATCAAAAAATTTCCCTGATTGCTGCTGGTTCTCTCCTCGCTGGTGCCACCCTTGCATACCTTCCCCACCTGGGTCTTGGTTTGGATGCCACCGCCAACTCCACCAACGGCGGCGCGCAAATGGAATCCACCGATTCCACCTACCTGGCCCAAGGGGAACAACGGGGTCCCGACGGCGAAGGTCGCGGACGCGGAGGACGTCGCAGCGGTCCTGGCTGGCTGCGAGATTTGAACCTGACCGACGCTCAGCAAACGGAAATGCGGGCAATTAAGGAGAAATATCGTCCCCAAATGGAGCAGCAGCGCACCGAAGCTAAAGCTGCCAAGGACCAAATGCGCCAGCTAATGGGCAACCCCAGCACCAGCGACGACCAACTGCGCAGCCAGCACCAGAAAATGCAGCAACTGCGTCAGTCCAAGGGCAACCTCAAGTTTGAAAGCCTGTTGGAAATGCGGGCCATTCTCACCCCAGAGCAGCGCCAGCAAATGGCTCAGCAGATGGCGGAGCGGGCAGAGCGTCGGGGGAATCGAGGCGGCGGCCGTGCCCGAGGTGGTGGACGTCGCGGCGGTGGTCCCGGTGAAGTTCCCCAGGGCGGCGAACTCTAGGGTATTTCATCAATTAAGCTCCAACAGCCTTACCCAGTGGGAAGTACGCGCCCTTTAAAAATAAAAATGCTAGGGGCTGAAACCCTCACGGCTCTTAACTCAGAGATTTAATTGATGGCAGCCCAAGTGCTGTGAATGCCACCCTTTACAGGCTGCATCTGTCGAATAGTTCAATATTTCAACCTAAACTCCAAGCACTAACGATTATGTCTAACCGTAAATTCTCTTTGATTACCGCTGGTTGCCTTTCCATCGGCGTTGCCCTCTCTGCCCTGTCTGTTTTGGATGGAGCTAAGGCGATCGCCGCCACGTCCACCTCTAGCAACACTCAACTGGAAACCGTTGATTCGACGACCTACCTGGTCCAGCGCGGCGGTGGGCGACGACGGGGAGGCGGTCAGCGCTTGATGGAGCAACTCAATCTGACCGAGGCGCAAAAGACTGAAATTAGCGCCATTCGCGATCGCTATCGTCCCCAATTCCAGGCGTTGCGATCGCGCGCCCAAAATGCCGATGAACAACAGCGCCAGGCAATTCGCACTGAAATGAAAGATCTGCGATCCGAAGCGCGTGAAGCAATGTTTGCCGTGCTAACCCCAGCCCAACGGCAACAGGCGGAGCAACTGATGGAAGAGCGACGCGCCCGCCGCCAACAGGGTCAGGGAGGTCCCCAGGGGCAACAGCGCCAGCGACCTCAGCGGGGTCAACGGCAGCAATAATCTCCTCCAGTTCCGGCTGTAACTCTATACCAACTGACTGTAACTTTCCCGAGAAACTGGCTTTGCGTCGGTTCTCCGGGGAAGTTTTTTGGCGTCATCATTAGAAAGCCGTTGTAAATTGGAATCTGGACAGTACGCCCAGGAGTGAATCCGTGTCGAATCCCGCTGCCGAAGCTTCGAGAATGATAATCCGCACCAGTTGGATTGGCTTTTGGGTGCAGGTGATCCTTGGCGTGATTTCCACGATTATTTTGCTGTTTTCGGCCGCAGCAGTGTTACCTCGAGCGGGTAATCCTGGAGCCAGTAGCCCAGGCACCGGAGCAGGGCTATTGTTTGCGGCGATCGCGGTAGGAATCCTCTACTTCAGCGCCTACAAAACCTTTCGCAATACCGCCTACGGTCGCCGACTGTTGGCCCCGAAAAACGTCCGCCCCAGCCGCGCCGAAACCCTAAAACTGCTGCGGTTCAATATTTTAGTCAACATAGGCGGACTTGCCAGCGCCCTAATGGGAGCCGAGGCCATCACCGGCAATTTACTCGCCAAAGCCCTGGTGCAACCCAACGCCATCAACGTCGCCGCCCTCGACCCCAGCAAATTTGTCCAACCTCTCGATATCTTCGTCGTCCTCGGCAACACCCACACCTTGGTAGCCCACTTCGCCGGTCTACTGGTGTCCCTGCGCATTATTGATCGCATTGCCAGCCGCCCCTCCTAGCTCTTCTTGTGGGGGATTCCCAGAAATCTCCCCGCCGCCCAAAAACTCAAACTGATGAGCCGCTCCAATCAGCTCCACCCAGCCGCTCACCAATTCTTCCAACAACTTTTCCCCAATCTCCAAGCTCGCCCCAGTAGGATCCCCAATTACCCCGGTATGGCTTAAATCTTCCGTGCGCCAAGCTGCCGCCGTCGGACCTTTAACCCCGATCGCCCCAGTACCCGCATCGCCCGCCAACTTAGGGTACTCCGCCATCGCCCGACTCTCTCGCACCGCATCCGAATCCAGCGCCAACATCAAGCTCGTTTCGGCAGCCCCCCCATGGAGCCCCTCGCGCCCCTCGCGCTCCGTCAAAAATCGCTTGTACCTTGGAGCGCCTCGCCACACAAACCAAGCAAACGTATAAAAATCGGGAAACTTAACCCGTAAATCTGTCGCCGCAATTTCCAGCACCTGGGGCTGCCCCCCGTGCCCATTCATTATCACCAACCGCCGAAACCCTGCCCGATAAACGCTCTCCCCAATTTCCATCACCGTCGCTAGCAAAGTTTGGGCGCTCAAAGAAATCGTCCCCGGAAAGCCCAAATGCTCATTGGACTTGCCATAGGGCAACAGGGGCAATGCGTAAGCGGGAATTGATGGGTCCAGCCGGGTCAATGCTCGGTTTAAAATTTCTGAGGCGATCGCCCCATCTACCTTCAACGGCAAATGGTGTCCATGCTGCTCGATCGCCCCAATGGGCAAGACCAACACCGTGTGACCGGCATTAGGCAACGCCGCCACCTCCGCCCAGGTCAGCGCAGAAAAATCACGGGAAGTTGGCAACCTCACCATTAGAACTACCCCAGAACCTCTTCGCCACGGCTACAAATTCCACACCAGCGTCAAACAATTACGCTGATCTGCCCCTCGCCCATACTCCCATTCATCCGCCGCCTGATACAAAATTGCAAAACCGTACCCCCCCGCCGCCGGTGGACGAGGACGGGGCTGAGCCAACAGCGCCTCTAACTCTCCCTGAAAATCAAACGGCGGTCCCATATCCCAAATTTGTAAGGCCAAACGACTCGCTTCTATCTGAACCCGAAGCTCAATGGGCGTTTCCGGCGGCAGCCCCTCATGGGCATGGCGAACCACATTCGTAAATCCCTCCGCCAGCGCCATTTTGTACCGTAGCCATACCTCGTTGGAAATGGGATCAAAGGAAAAAATACTCGCCAGCGGCTTCCCGCGAAAACATTCAGCCCAATTCAACACACGATTCAACGCGTCGCGTCGGGTTGGCGCTATCAACGTTGATCGCAAAGAAATATCCACAGCAGGCAACAATAACCTAACGGAAAAAAGCTACAAACAAGGCAGTGCGGTACGTCCCCAGTCTACAGTGCCCAATTAATCACCCTTGCTTTACCGCAGTGATCAACGCCCCCAAGAAATAGCCTTAAAAATCACAGACCTTTTCTAATGGTGAAATCCGTACTTTTGAATCAAATGGACAGTTACCCTAGAAGAGCGACGCAGCTACTGGCTGGAATTCGTAAGTTTCCAAAGAATACTCATTGCGACTATGGTCACCCAACTTTGCTAGCCTTGCAGCTACTAGGGTATGTCACTAATTAAATCCAGCAGCCTTACCTTAAATCCAGCAGCCTTACCCACTGGCGAGGGCCGCACCCTATTTAAAAATAGGCTAGGGGTTGTAACCCTCATGGCTTAAGCCTTGGAGCTTTAATTAATGAGATCCCCTAAGGTCCGCCATCAGTAAGGCTGCCGTTTAGCTATTACAACAATTCCAACCCTTAGATGTTTTACTTTTTCGGGTATGCCATTCCTTATTGCGTAAAGCTTTCAAAGCTTGATTTGTAAAACGCTTCGGGGCGACACGAACCAAGCTAAACCTTTACAAAGTCCTCCACACGTTTTCCATAAAGATTTAAAACCACCTTCAAACGCTACTATCTTCAGGGTTAAATTACGTTTCTGGCTAAGTATGCTCGGCTAAGGACGCTCGGCTCAATGCAATAGCCATCCTAAATCTCACCCTAGACTATGTTTCGTATTCTGATTATTGACGACGACCCTGCCATTCGCTTGCTTCTGGAACGCACGCTGCGAAAACGCGGGTATGAAACCTTAGTGGCAGCAGACGGATTAGCGGGGTTTCAGAAAGCGCAGACGGAACAGCCCGATTTGATTATCTGCGACTGGATGATGCCTCACCAGGACGGTAGCGAGGTGTGCCGGCTAGTAAAAAAAGAGCCGTCCCTATCCAGTACATTTTTTATTTTGCTAACGTCGTTGGGCTCTGTGGACGATCGCGTCAAAGGATTAGACGCCGGAGCCGATGATTTTCTATCGAAGCCCATTGAAATGACAGAGCTTCAGGCGCGGGTGCGGGCGGGATTGCGTCTCCATCAGCTGAATCGGGATCTAAATATCCAAAAGCGTCTGCTGGAAGGTGAACTGGCGGAGGCGGCTGATTACGTAACATCCCTGCTGCCTGAATCCTTACAACAGCCGGTGGCGGTCGACTCTCGGTTTATTCCCTCTCGGAAGTTGGGGGGCGACTGTTTTGATTATTTTTGGCTCGACAGCGATCGCCTAGTGGTCTATTTGGTCGACGCTGCGGGTCACGGATTAAAAGCCGCTTTGCCCTCTTTATCCGTGCTGAATTTATTGCGCTCCCAAAGCATTCCCAACTTGGATTATGGCGTGCCCAGCCAGGTGTTAGGAGCCCTTAACCAAGCGTTCCAAATGAGCGATCGCAACGACAAATATTTCACCGTTTGGTATGGGGTTTACCACGCCAAAACCCGCCAGCTTAGCTACGCCAGCGCCGGTCATCCCCCTGCAATTCTCCTCACCCCCGCCCCCCAAAACACCGAAGTCATTCCAGAAAAACTTCGGACGCCGGGATTGCCCATTGGTATGTTTCCCGAAGCCAATTATGCGGACCAAACCTACAGCGTTACCTAAGGCAGCCTACTGTATGATTTCAGCGATGGCATTTATGAAATTAACAATGAGGGAGAGCTG
>CALCTI010000124.1 GCA_937894105.1 uncultured cyanobacterium | reverse complement strand
CAGACGTGACTGGAGTTCAGACGTGTGCTCTTCGTCTTCGCCTTTCCAAAATCCACAGCGGCTTTGGTGGTAGCGCCAGCCTCTTTGAAAAGTCCGCCCATTTTCTTCAGGCTTTTGCCCATAAATTCTTTGTCGGGCTCTTCTTCTTTTGCTTCTTCAGTCGCTGCACCTAAATATTTAATCGATTTCTGCTTCAGCTCTTCGGGCAGATCGGTGCGGGTGTGAATCTTGTTTTCAATGGCGGCTAATAGGTCGAGAATTTCTTCGCGGGTTGTTCCTGATTGACCTTGGTTGATGATGTCTCGTTCGGCGTATTGACCGCCTTCGCTGACGTTGGTTTCTCGGTAGTCGCCACCGCCGGTGTTGATGGTGCGACCGCTTTCACTGTTGCTCATGGCTGTGGGTTCGTTGTGGATGGGGTTATTGATTTCGTTTTTGATTGCGACAGGGCGATCGGCGAAGTTGCCGAGGATGCCGAGGAGTTGTTGTTTTTCTTGCCGTTCTTGTCGGGTTTGTTGGTCAGCTTTGCTGGCTTCCAGGCGGGCTGCGTCCCGTTCTGCTGTCAGGATAGCTAATTGTTTTTCGTAGCCGACGCGGAGGGTTTTCTCCATATCGCCTTTGTCGGTTTCTTCGGAGACTTCGACGGTGACGAGGACGTCGGTGCCTTTCTTTTCGATGCCTTTGATGTGGGCGGGGGTGATGCCGAATTTATCCATGAGTTCTTGGAAAACTTTGCCGAAGGCTTCGCGGTCTAGCCCATCACGGATGAGCACTTCGACCAGGTTGCTAGCTTCGCTGAAGAGTTTTTCAAAGTCGCCGGGGTTGAAGCTGGCGCTGGGATCGTGGGGGCGGCGTTCTCGTGAACCTTGCAAGTTTTCTTTTTCCAGTAGGAAAATATGTTGGCAATCGACGTTTTCAAACACCGTTGTGTTATCGATGTTCCAGGATTCTAGGCAGGCTCCGGTGAAGTAGGCGCGGGTAAAGGTGGCACCGATGCAGTTGGCTTCGCGGAGGTTGGCATTTTTTAAGGATGCGCCGGTAAGGTCTGCTTCGGCGAGATCGGTGTTGGTTAGGGTGGCGCTTTCTAGGTTGGCGTCGGCAAGGTAGGCACCTCGAAAGTTCATACCTGATAGGTTTTTGCCGTAGTGACCGTCTGGGGTGGTGAGGAGGTCGAGGATTTGGAAGTTGGAAAGGAGGCTGTTACCGGGATTGGCTTTGGGGAGCTGTTGGGCGTTGCGGAAGTTGGTGTGGGTCAGGGTGGCGTTATGGAAAGTGGTGCTTTTTAATTTTGTTTTTTTGAATATCGCTTTTGTGAGATTTGTGTCTGTAAAGTCAGTTCCGCCGAGGGCGGTCAGGGCGAGGCCCAGTTGGCGAGTTAACTCAAATTTTTTGTCGCCTCGCTTCGCTCGGCGAGCGGCATACAAGCCCAATAAAAACGAGGCTCCGGCTCCGGCTCCGGCTCCGGCTCCGGCTCCGGCTACGGCTACGGCTACGGCTAAGGCGAAGGCGAAGGCGAAGGCCGTCGCAATAGTTCCAGCGGCCTTAAACGTGAATCCTTGGCGGGCGATCGCAAAGAATGTTGCTGGATAAACAATGGCGAGAGCAGCACCAACAGCAATTTTGTCAGCGATCGTCCAACCGGTTGCAGAGAAAACTGCAGCGGCATACCACCCAGAAAATCCTGACAGAAACCCCGACAGAGCAGACACCACCAAAATGATCAGCAACTGCAACAGTACAAATTGCCACAGCACCCCAGCCCAAGCTTCACTTAAATCAGCCCCCGTCAAATCTGCCGCCTTCTCGTTCTTCCCCCGCCGCCCAAACTTCGCGCTACGAATATCCGCCTTAACCAGATTCGCTCCCCGTAAATCACACCCCCGCAGATCTGCCCCTCGTAAATCCGGCACAACGCCCTGGTTGCGCTGCCGCCACTCATTCCACTCCGCCACACTCCGTCGAAGCATCGCCACCTGTTCCCGATTTGCCATCACTCATCCAGGGAATCAACAATCAATCGTCACCAATCTAACCTCACATCGTTCCCAATCCAGCCCAATTCATGATCGCCGAAACTGCATCGCCCACTGCCGCACCGCTTTCCGTGTGGCTCGCCGCCCTTCTACCTGGAATTGTTCAATCAACCCCGGCAACTCCCCCACAAGCCCCCCAGAAAGCGCCACACTCGTCTCTCGTTGTTAATAAACCTCCCCCTCCACCAATTCATAAACTTTCAGTTCACCCTCGTCACAGGGCAAAATTTCCGGCACCCTCAACTGAGCATAAATAGGGAATCGCGCCAGGGACTTACTGGTCACTTCAATTTCCAACACCAAATCTGGCGGCGGGTCCGTTTCCAAACTCGCGTCAATATCCGTCCGCCCTCGCACCGTTGCCTCATTCTGAATATAAAAATAATCGTCTGGTTCTACCCCTACTTTCTTAAGCTGCTTGCGCCAAGTGGTTGATCGATAGCAGGCATAGTCAATATCCAGCTCTTCACCAATATCTTTAACCGCATCAGAAAGGGCCTCCGCCAAAAACTTATGTTCAGGCATAAGGAGTCATAATCTCTAATCTTTCACGGTCGTAAGCCAATCGATAGCCGGGGATATCGTCAAACGCTAGGGCGATCGCCTCAAATTGCTCCTAAGAAATTCCTTGTAAAATGACATGATTGCCACTGGGAATAATCAAATCTTGAAGGGCGATCATCGGTGACGTAGTGTTGGCAACGGTCATAGGATTCTCACCCAGGGCAATAAGAGCAGCACGGCGCTCAATTAATTGTAGTTAAACAGTATCTGTCTAAAGGTTTAACCAAGCGATCGCCCATTTCGCCCCACATCTCAAAAAAGTCAGCTAAAACGAAGGTGTTGCTACTCCCCAATCCTCGTCCATGAACCGCGATCGCCATCTTGCCCGCCTTGCCTCAGAACAATTTGACCTACTGGTGATTGGCGGCGGCGCTACCGGTACCGGCATTGCCCTGGATGGAGCGACCCGTGGTTTAAAGGTGGCACTAGTGGAGCGGGATGATTTTGCTGCGGGTACCAGCAGCCGCAGCACCAAACTGATACACGGCGGCGTTCGTTATTTAGAACAAGCATTCAAAACTTTTGATCGCGGTCAATTCAACCTGGTGCGTGATGCCCTAAAAGAACGGGCCACTCTCCTCAAAATTGCACCCCATTTAGCCAAACCCCTACCCATCGTCACCCCCATCTACAGTTGGTTCGGCGTGCCTTATTTCACCATTGGGCTGAAAATGTACGACTTCCTGGCAGGTCGGGCAAATC
>CALCTI010000123.1 GCA_937894105.1 uncultured cyanobacterium | reverse complement strand
GGCTGAAACCGTTACAGCGAGAGGCTTTGAGGTTTAAATGATGACAGCCCCTAGTACGTGCCAACGCATCGCGCAGAAACTACAGCTTTTGATACGGTGCGGCACCTTACGAAAAGGGAGCAGGAAATCCCCCTCAGTTTTCCCGTAGGGAGAAGTTAGATTCAGGCTTCGCTCACGTTGTCGAACTCAGGTCAATTGAGCACTGTCCCTGTGCTGGGCATATGGTTCGTGAAGCCAATTAGGGAGCTGGGGAATGCGGATAACGGTGATTTTGCGTCAGTCCTATCCGTAAAACTCCCAGCCCAAAGCTTTGGCGTTTATGTTGACAGGGCGCCTTAAATTGGCAGGACCTAATGTTGTGTCCCGGCGGCAGCATGAAATAATAATGCAATTGACTTGCAATAACGACCCAGCTAAGAGGTCGCATTAATCCATTCGTCGCTCTGCTGTACGCTGCACCAGTACTGCCATGACCACTCCCTTCCCCCATAGCTGGAGCAATCTTTTACAGCATGGCACCGCCAGCGATAATCGGTTGCTTCATTCTGATAGCTCTGATGTAATCAGGGTGTGTTCTAAGTCCCTTGGGCAAGGGTATCACCAGTACATTCCGCTGCGAGATGATCTGACGCTGGCGATTCTGGATTACACCCTTAACCATGAGCTGGCGGTGGATACTGCGGGCTTTGGCGATAGCCTTGAGCTGACGTTTCATCTTGAGAGTCGAGTTTCAAATCAGACATTTTTTCTTCCTGACTTTGGCTGGTCTGGTCTGGCTGTGATTCCGGCGCGGCAGCGCTTATTTAAGGTGGAGCTGTTTTTCAGACGTCCTGAATTAAGGACCCATTATTATGAGTTTCTCGATCGCCTCGATCCGAAAACCTTTGATGTGATTGCCCATATGGTTCAGTCTGCCCATCGGCTGTTCCACCATCGCCGTGGGGGTGGAACAGCTGATGCGATCGCCCACATGGTAGATCGTCTGCATGACGTGAACGACGTTCAGCCGCTGTACGTTATGGATTACAAATCAACGGGAGTGCTACGCCGCGACGGGATTGAAATCGACTATGCCCTGGGCACCCCTCTGACCGAAGCGATGCGCCCGATCATTGAAAATATTTTGAGCTGCCCCTACCAGGGCAAAATAAGGCGCTCCTATTTGGAACGTCAGGCCGCTAGGCTGATCGAGCTACGGTTTGTGGCGATGGAGCAGCAGCAGCAAATCAGTGTCGACGCGGACTATATTCGCCAGGCGAGTGAAATTCTTCGCAATAACTTTGTTAATCCGCCCAGCGTTGAAGAGCTGGCGCGGCTGGTGGGCACCAATCGGTTCAAGCTCAATCAGGGATTCCGACAAATTTACGGTACGACGCCCTTTGGCTATGTGCGCGATTGCCGACTGCGGAATGCGCGATCGCTGCTATTGATGTCGGAACTATCGATCGCCCAGGTGGCGGAAGCAGTGGGCTACACCTGCCGCAGTAAGTTTGCAACGGCATTTCGTCAGAAGTATTGCATCAACCCTAAAGCCTTCCAGATGCAGGCATGGGACTGGGCGAGTTAACAATTGACAATGTTTTGGGCGAGTCCGCGATCGCCAGTGCTTTTGTTCGTAGAATCGCCGTAGTCCTCTCTGGGTGAGGCTTTGGGGAGGAGAAATAAAGCGTTCTAAGCCTTTTGAAGCGCGGTTGGGACGTGTGGGCTGCGATTAGAAGGCTAAATGCTACAGCTTCTTAGTCCAGAGGATGCGTTTGAGCCTCGAAATTCTTTCTTTGTGGTGGGCGATTCCTTAAGGTTGACGAAACCAATTTGCCATTGGTGTTGGCGGCTGATGCAGTGGGCTCCCCCAGGGCGATCGCACTGTGAAAGCTGTCTTCCTGGTGGCGTGTGAGGACTGACGATGAAACCGACTCTCTCGAAATTAAGCCTGCTGATGCTGCTGAGCTTTGGTGGTGCCTTCTGGATAAATGATGCTGCTGTGGGGCGATCGCCCGTTGAGGATCTCGACGATGTCCTATTGCCGGATCCTGCTCAGAATGGGGATCAATATTTTGATGATCAATCCCTTGAGCAATCTCTTGAGCAAGAGATTAACCCCCTAGCCCAAGCCCAATCTGTAACCGTAACCGGTCTGGTCGTTGAGCCTACCGCTAGCGGCGTGCAGGTAGTTCTGGAAACGTCCGGCGGCACCTTGCCAGAGCCCGATAGCTCGCGGATTGTGGGCAATGCGCTGATTTTAGAAATTCCCAACGCGATGCTGGTCCAAAGTGAGCTGGAAGAGGTCCAGCCGGCAGAGGGGATTGCTCTGGTTCAGGCGTCTAGGCTGCCGGGCGATCGCATCCAACTTTCCATTACCGGCACCGACGCGCCCCCCACCGCCAGCATTAGCTCCGGCCCTTCAGGACTAACCTTAGCGGTAACCCCTGGCATTCCTGGGCGCGGTACCGATGATGACGCCATTCAACTGGGGGTGACGGGCGAAGGCGACGATTATTTTGTACCCGAGTCCACCGTGGGCACTCGCACCAACACTCCCCTGCGGGATGTGCCCCAATCCATTCAGGTGATTCCCCGAGAAGTTTTGGAGGATCAGGGGTTGATTCGTCTGAACGATGCCATTCGCAACGCCAGTGGTGTGGTGTTGGGCGAGAACGAACCCCGTGGACAACGGTTTAATATTCGCGGATTTGATAGCGCTTCCGTGCTGCGGGATGGGGTGCGCCTGGCTAATGGAGGGGTGGGCAATATCGGTTTTCAGGAGCTGGCCAATGTTGAGCGTATTGAGGTGCTGAAGGGGCCTGCGTCGATCCTATTTGGCTCCCTTGAGCCCGGCGGCATTATTAACTTAGTAACGGAGCAGCCCCTTCGGGAACCTCGTTATGAACTGGGGTTTCGCGGCGGAAATCGAGGATTGATTGAACCAAGCATCGATATTACCGGCCCTTTAACCGCTGACGGGAATGTACGCTATCGCCTAAACGCCCTGTATCGCACGGAAGATTACTATCGCGATTTTGATACCCCAGTGGAGCGGCTCTTTATTGCGCCGGTTATTGCGATCGATATTGGCGATGATACGCGACTGAGTCTGGAGCTGGAATATCGCGACGAAGAGCGTCCCAATGATTTTGGTTTGCCAGTTATTGGCGATTCCATTGCTGATATTCCCCTTGATCGGGCGATCGGTAATCCTGATGACACGTCGACGTCCGAATCATTTCGAATCGGCTATCGCTTTGAGCACGACTTCAACGAAGACTGGCAACTGCGCAACTCAGTGTTTTTCCGACGCTATGACACCAGCATAAACATCAATGTTTCCAGTATTTTGGTCGGTTTCGGCGCGATTCCAACGGACTTTGACGAATCCACCGGCGACCTCTTTATCTATCCCGCCCGCCTTACCCAGCCTTCCAGCAACTTAGAAGTACAAACTAATGTGGTTGGCGAATTTACTACCGGCTCTATTGAGCACACCTTACTGGCGGGGATCGATTTCGTTACTTTTCGGGACCTGGGCACTGAAATCCGCGGATTATTTCCGCCGGACCCTGGTGCTGTGGATGTGTTGAATATTTTTGACCCGGACTACGATGCTCTGTCTTCGCCGGACTTGGGTAATCTCTCAGTTATACAAGGCAGTGAATCCTTTAGCGATAGCCTAGGAATTTACATCCAGGATCAGATCAAGCTATCGGACAAGTTTATTGTGCTGGCGGGGCTACGCTTTGACTCCGTTTATCAGAAAACTGAAAGCTTCAGCGTTCTCGGCGGAGCAACCGAATCGGATCGTCAAGATACTGCCTGGAGTCCTCGGATTGGTGTGGTTTACCAGCCGTCTGACGATGTGTCTCTCTATGCCAGCTATGC
>CALCTI010000122.1 GCA_937894105.1 uncultured cyanobacterium | reverse complement strand
AAACTGGGCTTGAACTTATAGGGCAAAGACCGCAATAAATTGTCTAAAAACACCGGGTCGTCCGTACCCGGTACGCTAAAAAATACCAAGCTGCGCCCGGTAGGACCCGCGTCCGACAGCTCCAACCAAGTATTACTCTCATCCCCACTGCGCCATCCCTGGGGCACCACCGTTTCCACCTGTCCCTGATGGACCACCGCAGACACCATCATCGGCGGCACCGGCACCGTAAAGTCTAGCGCCTGGTCCACACAGTCCGGGTTCGGGTCGCGGCGTGGATCCTCCAAAAATCGCCCAATGGTCACCGTCACACAGGCATCGCTTCCCAACAGGGCATGACCCAAATGGGGAAACGTATAGCGATAGCTGCGGCGCAGGCGACGGGCTACGCGATCCGCAAAACTGGGGGGCGTAATATGATCAAACCCCCCCGACAGCAGCAGGGTAGGAATTCGGCTGCGCACCCGCTTATTGACCCTATTGTCCAACAAAGGCACCTGCCAAACGCCGCAGGTACGCAGCACATCCGCCGGGGACTCCCGCAACGTGTCCACCAGCTCCGGGCGAATCCCTCTCACGTTCACATCGTCTATGTCAAAGCCCCCGTCTTCGCTGCAAATCACCGAGTTGTACACCCCGTCCGCCTGGCTTTTGCTGAATACCAGGGTGGGCAAGGTTCTTAGCAGTCCTGAATAATTTCCCCGATAGGCTTCGTGGACCGCCTGGGGCAGGGACGGAATGAGCTGGGATGAGTAAAACGACACGTTAAGGGACAGGAGCAGGGCGTCCCCGTCAAATAAGATGGGCACCAAAAAGTCGCTAAATCGCAAACTTTCGACAGGGGCTCCGTTGGCGATCGCCGTTTCAATGGCTCCCACATTGGGCAGCTTAATTTCGATGGGGCTTTCATTAAGGCGGGCGATCGCCTCAAAAAACTCCGCCTCTAAGTTGGGATAAGCCGCGTTGCAAGGCTCGCTGTCCTTGCAGGCTTCAAAAAACTTCCGCAGCACCCGGTCGGTATTTTCCGGCACCGCTTCCACAAAGCTAATATCCAACGGCGCAACGGAATCGAGCACCACTGATCGCAGTTGCTCTGGATGGTCCCGCATCACGTGCTGGGCCAGCATGGTGCCATAGGACACCCCGTACAAATTAAATTCCCCATAGCCCAGGGCTTCCACCACCATCGCCACATCAGCGGCACTTTCCACACTGTTAAACGCCGCCAGATCAACCCCGTCTTCCGTGAGGCGATCGCGACAAGCCGCCGTTGCCCGGTCCAACTTTTTCCGCAGCCCCGGCGATTCCGGGGACCGCGCGTGGTCTACCCGAAACTGATACACCTCATCGCAAAATAAAAACGGCTCCGAATGGAGGGTGCCCCGCTGGTCAAACAAAATCAGATCCCGACTAGCACCCAATCCAGATGCCGCCGCCAGTTCCGGACCAAAATACGGCGCCAGCTCTAACATGGACCCGCCGGGGCCCCCTTGTACCATCACCAGTGGATCCGGCTGAATGGCACGGTTGCGATCGCTAGGCTCGCCCCTTTCAGCGTCACCACTATCAGGACTTTGCCCTTTTAAAACCGCCACCCCCAGCCGCAAAAATCGCCCTGACTCTGGCTCCCCATGGCGCTCCGGAACCGTCACAAAGCCACATTGGAACCGCTCCGCAGCGATCGCGGGCGGAATTTGAAACGGACAGGACCCCGGCGTAAAAGTGCCAATTTTCGCCTCTGGCGATCGCCCTGACTGCCCTCCCTGAAGACCCTCGCTGTCACGCACCTCCTCCCCTTCCACCGCCTCTCGAAGGGTTTCCGGCGTAGCGGTTTCTGGAGCCGGCTGGGCAGGCACTTCTTGGATAGGCGTTTCCTGGGCAACCGTCTTCGGCGGTGCTTGGGCGATCACCACCCCCACCAACAGCCCCGCCGTTGACCGTAAAATCCCCCTAATCATCCGTCGCGTCAATGGTTGCCCGCTAGCCATGCCCCACCAGAAAAACTACTTAATAAAATCGAAACTCAACAAAAATCCAAACGTTAGACGCTAAAAATTAATCCCCTAACATCAGCAAAACACAAAGCCCCCCTAATCAGGGAGGCTGGGGGGATCCTGCCAAAATTTAAAACAATTCCAAGCCATGCTCTTCAGCAAGGGATTGCCATCTGTTAACTCTCAACGGTTTACCCTACCAAGCTTAAAGCCCTGAGCTTAGTTCTCGGCAGGGTGCGCCCTTTGTGACTTGGCAGCTTTTGGATTAGCTGATGAGGTGCCCTAGCTGTGGTTCCAGTCAGGACGGATAGACTTGCGCTGGTTGAGATAGCGATCAATAGACATCGCTGCCACACAGCCATCGCCTGCTGCAACCACCGCCTGCTTAAACGGCGTATTGCGAATATCGCCAATGCCCCATACCCCATCCACCGACGTGCGCATCATGTCGTCCACCTTAACGCCGCCGTCAGACTTAAACTCCACCTGAGCGCCAACAAAATCAGTGATCGGCTTCGAGCCACTTTGGTAGATAAATACCCCATCCACATCCAAAGTCCTCGCTTCTTCCCCACGAGGCTTGAATTCAATACCCGTAACCCCCCCATTATTTCCTTCCACCGACAATAGCCGAGCCTTTTCCCAAGGCTTAACGTTGTCCATGGACACCAAATGCTGGGCATGGTCGTCGTCTTTCGGCAGCGATCGTGGCGTAATCCAATGGACCGTCGATGCAAATTTCGTTAACACCTGAGCCTCTTCTATGGCCTCCTGGTTTAAGCCCACCACCGCCACTTCGCGCGATCGATAGAACGCCCCATCACAGGTGGCACAATAGCTAACGCCACGCCCTAAAAACTCAGATTCTCCCTTAAACGACGAGGTGCGCCCCATGGCCCCCGTCGCCAGTACCAAAGCACGAGTCTTAAAAGTCCCCTCCGGCGTGTACACCGTCTTCATTGGACCATCCACATCGAGCCCAAACACCTGAGCTCGACGGTAATCCGTGCCGTAATCCACAGCCTGCCTCCGCATCACTGCCAACAGCTCATCACCACTAACATCCCCGGCAACGCCAGGATAGTTAGCAATTTTGTGGGTAATGGCAAGGGCTCCAACCGCTGGATTTTTATCCAAAATGACGGTTTTTAAGTTGGACCGAGATGTGTAAAGTGCACAAGAGCAACCAGCCGGACCACCCCCAATAATTACAACATCGAATTCGTAGGTCTCCAAAATGCCTATCTCCGAAGATCATTACTGTCCCACCAGGATACAGCCATTTTGTAATATTGAACGCGGGGCATTTGCAGTGAAATACGCACTATAAGATTCGTTAATTTGTAATAGTTTGAAACTATAGAAGTTGTCTATTTAAATAATGCCTTAAATTACTTTTCCTAAATACTCGGGTAGATCGCTTGACGAGAATCTTTCTCAATATGCCTGTATTTTCCCTGGGAAATCTAAGGGCGCTTTTTCCTTCGCTGGGCTCTCCAATTGAGCGAGTTTGCCCAATAGACGGTTGCTAAGTGATTGGACGTATAAGAATTCATTGACTGTTTTGGGTCTATATATTTGCAGTAAATCAACAGGAACGCAGTGCTTGGAGGGCATTGACTTTTGCTCCCTGTTTTGCCCCATGTTGTCGCCCCATTTCTGAGTGCATTCCACGGAAAGGTATATCAATTAAGCTCTGAAATTAGGGGCTGTCATCCATTAAATCGAAAATCAAATCGAATCAGTCGAGAGCTCAATGGCAGTGAGGGTTTCGGCTCTCGGTATTTTTTCTTGGAAGGGTGTGTTGTCTGGGGAGCTGGGGAGCGGCAGCAATTCTCAATTTGAGAAATTAGGTGGTGTCGTCAAAAGGCTGAAGTTC
>CALCTI010000121.1 GCA_937894105.1 uncultured cyanobacterium | reverse complement strand
ACCCTCCCAATTATTGAGCTTCAGATTTAATTTAAGACACGCCCTAACCACCGATGCCCGGTCTTAATTTTTTTGGGTATTTCACTGACGTTTTTTCTGATGGCGGGGGCACGCTAGTGGAAGCACTGTGTATCCTAGTATTTAGAGCTAATGCCCCCACCGGGATAATGTTATGCCTACCCTGCCCCCCGTAATCGCCCTCCCCGATGCTAAACCTGAGCGATCGTCTTCCCAAAAATCGGACCGATTCCGCATCATTGCCTTTAACGTTGGCGGTTACACTTTCGCCCTGCCGATGACGGCGATCGCCAAAGTAATTCACTGTCCTCCCTTAAATACACCAGGCTTAGGGCAAACGGGACTGATTCATCTAGACCAGCAAATCATCCGTGTTTTAGATCTACATACTTTGGCTGAAAGGAGCACTGCCCCGGCAGCAGAGGACAGCGAACCGCGCTTTTTGGTGGTAGCCCGTCAACGGGGCGGAGATTTATGCGGCATCCCGGTAGATGCACCGCCAGATTTGCTGGAAATTTCGCGATCGCAAGTGCGCCCCATTCCAAACACTCCCAATCAGCCCCCTGTCTTATCCCTGGCTCAGTTTGCGGCGGCGGTCAAAACCCAACCCATCAACTCATTACAGGACAGCAGTGCCCCATCAGAGTCAACGGTTTTGTTTTTAGATCTGGCAAGAGCCACCACTCACAAAATGACTTTCCCAGCCCTTACCTAAGAAACTCCCTTCCTTCGACAGTAGCTGTGATAATTTTCAATAAATTTGATTTAAACACCCAGTCGTTTGATTAAAATAGCGATTTGTCGCCTTCTTCGGTTTCCCTTCCTCAGTCGTCACTCCGCCCTTGTTTTGAATGCCTTCTGGTGAGTACTTGCGATTGTTCTGAATACTCTCTAGCAAAGAAAGCCAAAGCGCCTTATCCCACCTCCAAACCTAGTATTCAATTATTGTTCTCTGGACTACTAGAATTCAATCGGATTTTAAACACTGCTTCTCAGTTAAAAGCAACAAAAAACGTTAATTCTATACGCATATTGTTATGTTGAATTCAGCCCTACTGAATAATAAAAGCAAGAACCTATGCATACGAAAAAGCATCTGTTCGTCTATCTTTATCTGTCCTTAACTGTCAAATGAGCGACCCATTTAGCCTTAATTATAAAGACCGCATCTACTATTTCGACTGGCTCAGACTTCAGCCCTGTCTTTTAATTGTTTGAATACCATTAGTCAATCAGGGTGCACGCTCGTTAATATTCTATCTTCGAGATACCTATGAGCCCTCCTCCCGTTATTAGAGAGTTACAGAACCGACTGTCTCAGGTTAAAGACAAGAGGTTCACTGGTAAGCTTTTAATTGAGTCAAAAGCGGCGATCACGGGTAATTTAAAATCCGAATGGTCTCTTTACTTTTGTCTGGGGCGTGTATTTTGGGCGTCAGATAATTTAAATCGAAACCGGCGAATTCTACACCACCTTGCCCAGTCTTGCCCTCAGCTAAAACAGCGTAAGTTCGCCCTTCGTCAAGGGGATAACTTTGATTGAGTTAACTACACGTTGATGTTTGTTTTACTGCAGCGAAAGATACTCAATAAAGAATCTTATTCCATTGTGATCGAACGGGTTTAACAAGACATTTTATTTGACGTTATTCATCACTACCAAACAAAAGGAGAGGTGGATTGGGCTTATGTTCCCTACGATCCTCTCGATATTTTGAAAATTGCTGCGACTCCCATTAGCGGGGATCTGCCATTAAGTAATGCAGCTATTGAGTGGGCGAGCTGGCAGAATATTGGACTGGGACCCATTTCTCCTAATCACGCTTTAGTAGTGAAAGAAGCATCTCAGTTACAAGCAACGTTGGGGGAAAGCACTTATCAAAAGCTAGCGATCACCCTAGATGGTCGCAGCAACATTCGGTCGATCGCCAAACGTATGGGCAAATCTCCCGGAGAGTTAATGCAATCCCTGCTGCCTTATATCAAGCGCAAATTGATTGGCGTTAGATATCTCAAAGATTCCGCCGACCTGGTGATTTTGTCTCAGGGCCCTGGTCGGGGCGATCGCGATTCAGCTCGGCCTTTCAGAGTCAAAGCATCTCCTGGGGAAGAACGTCGTCGTCCCAATAGCGCCGCCCCCCACGGCGTTGTTGCCTGTATCGATGACAGCCCCCAAATTTGTGAAACCATGACCCGTATTGTGCAGGAAGCAGGCTACGACATTTTTTGCATTCAGGACTCTACTTGCGCCCTAACCCAGCTTTTAGAGCGCAAACCCCAGCTGATATTTTTGGACCTGATTATGCCCGTGGCTAACGGGTACGAAATTTGTTCTCAAATTCGGCGTATTGCCACCTTCCGCGACATTCCCATCGTGATTTTGACCGGGAGCGATGGCATTATTGATCGCGTTCGAGCTAAGGTGGTCGGCGCAACGGACTTTCTTGGAAAACCCGTAGAACAACCGAAAATCAACGCCGTTCTTGAACGGTATCTTGGGGGCAAAAAAACATTCCCAAACCTCACTTCACAGTCTTATCCCAGTAATGCTTAATTAACGATTGTGATTAAATTTTCGCTGACTTTGGGTATATTTACAGTCACCTGTTGAAGAATTCAGTTCAATTTTTTCCAATTTCTACTGGTTACCCAATCCCAAAAGCATTAAAGTGTAATCCTAAATGGTAGGTGCTCCAATCTGTTAACATTTATTTGGAATTGATCCTGATGGACATCATTTAAACCATTATTTTTTCGACTTCTCTGTGATTTTTTTAGCTGTTTTTCATCCCGTTGAGGTTGCCCATGCGTACGGTTCTTGTTGTTGAAGATAGCCAAACTGATCGTAATCAAATGACCACTTACTTGCAGGAAGCGGGTATGACAGTGGTCAGTGTCGGCAGCGGTGAAGAGGCATTATCCTGGCTGAAAAATCAAACTCCGGATGTTATTTTGTTGGACGTTATCTTGCCGGGGCAGAGTGGCTTCGAAGTATGCCGAGAAATAAAGCAGAATGGCTCTACCAGTCGTAATATTCCCGTGGTAATGTGCTCGACGAAAACCACTAACGTGGATAAAACCTGGGGCACAATGCTGGGGGCCAATGCCTATCTGGATAAGCCCGTGGATAAGGCTGAGCTGGTTAACACTCTCCAAAGACTGACGGCATAGGAATAATCACAGCCACCATTACAGACAAAATCCGAAAATAGCTGATTCTTCGCTTGAAAAACGAACATACATGGCTGCGCAGTGTGCGGCTGAAAGTGAGCCATGTAGCCAAAAGCTTGGGTGAAAGAGTTATAACGGTTCTGCGCTACGAAGTAACGCGGTGATGTCGCAGTCTGTAGGCAGTTCATCAATTAGTAGAAAACGTCAGCGATCCTAAGCTTGTCCTTGGCAACCCCCATAGTGTGGTTCTAGGGGCTGTCTAAACGTGTCCTATTTTTTATTGAACCGACTATAAAGGTTAGGGAAAAGCTGCTGTTGAGGGCGAATCCTTTACGGTGTCTCCTGTTGAATTATCGTCTCAATCCTGGCAGTCTCATCTTACGGCGGATGGTTTAATCACTTTTTTATCGTCGGAGTTCGGGGAGCATTTTCATAATCTTCACGGCGCTTGAGACGAGGCGCTGATTAAATTTGTTGAGCCTACCCAATTGGTAACAGCGGCTCAGAAGTATCCACACATCAGGATATTGGATGTGTTCTACGGCTTGGGGTACAACAGTGCGGAGGCATTAGCGGTTATTTGGGCGATCGTTCCCCAGTGCCATGTGACATTAGTGGGGCTAGAGCTAGGGGCTGTCATCATTTAAACCTCAAAGCCTTTCGCTATAACGGTTTCAGCCCCTA
>CALCTI010000120.1 GCA_937894105.1 uncultured cyanobacterium | reverse complement strand
TACGATGTGATTGGCTTTGGTGACGAGGTTCCGGGGGTTTTGGCGGTGGTGGCGGCGGTGCGAGAGTTTCGACGGCGCACGGGACGGACGCCGCGATCGCTCATTATGAGTCCGTCATCCCTGAGCTTGGGGCTGGGGGGACATTTGGTGCGTGGGCGGTTGTCCTATTTGGATCGCAGCCATGTTAGCCCCACTTTGCGTAAGAAATATGGATTAAAAACCTTTGGAGCTCCGGCCAGCCTATACGAGGAGTTTTTGGAGCGATCGGGGGTATTGGATATTGGGCTGGACTGGCGGAAGGCGGACCGAGCTCTGCGGGCAATGGCGGCGGAGTCGGGGACGGATTTGCTGAGCAATGTGGAGGTGGCTCAGGTGGTGCAAAACGGGGGGGCGCTCGCCGGGGTGCAGCTACGAAACGGGGACACTTACGAGGGAAAAGTTTTTATTGATTCGACGGTCAACGGACAATTGATCCAGGCGGCGGGGGGACAGGTATCGCCAGGGTTTTCGTCCTTGGGCTTGCCCGATTCGGCCCTGCCGGTGACGCTGGTGTTTGAAACCCAGGGGCTGTCGGTGGAGGCGCTACAGCGTACGGAGTTAACGGCGATCGCCCGCGGTTTAAACCCCAATGATACGGAAGCCAAGGGGTTCCTACGCGCCGCCGCCACCGGCCCCAACGGGCAGGTCAACCAGGGGCAAATTAACTACTGGCTGGGGAGAATGGCTGACAGCAGAGGCAACCGGCGAAAAATGGCCGTGGGGCGAGATTTTATTGATGTGCGCTGCCATGCCCTGTCGATTTTGTACCATGCCTATCGCGGCACCCAGCTTGATTTGAAAAATAGCGGCGCAATTTTTGACGTGGCTAATGTGGCGCGGTTACCGGGAGGGCGGCTGTCCTGGAATGCATTGCTGTGTTACGTGGATGCCACGGAGGCGGGGGTGTTGGCCCAAAATCGCAGCCAGCCCAATGACTGGATACGGCAGGAAATGGAGTGGGTGCGGCGGTGGATGCTCAGTTTGGGGGCAACGGTGGTGGACCCGGCGCCGTCTTTATATATTCTTTCCTCTGGGTTTTTGGCTTTTCGGCGGCGGCCTCTGTTGGGGTCGTATTTTTGGCTGGGGGGGGTGGGCCCTGGGGTGTGGCTGGGAACGTTTTCCTATAAATTTGACGTGCGCGGCGGGATTTCGGGCTTGGGAGCCAAGGCAGCGGCAAAAAGCTATGGCAGTTTGAAATTTATTTCCATGGTGGTGCCGTCTTTTAACTACGGTATCGACCACGCCCTGCCTCGCAGTGCCAATAACGTGGCCCTAATTAGCCCCGCCTCTGGATTTCGTGGGGTGGGGGCCGCCGCCGGACGCATTGTGGAATTTAACTGTGGCGTGGGGCAGGGGGTGGGCATTGGCGCGGCGATCGCCCTCACCCAAAACCGAGCCTTATCAACGGTGCAAAATCGCGATGTGCAGCAGGTGCTGGCGGCGACGGGACAGCTGCCCACCCTGTATGGCGTGGGCTATAAGGAATCGCAAAAATTTAACGCCTTTGAGCTGGCCATGCGTCCCGATAAATTGGATCCCAAAGAGGGCGGCGGCGGGGGTGCCCCTGCCATTGACGATATAACGGGACACTGGGCGGCTCCGTTTATTGAGGCGTTGCGATCGCGCGGCACGTTACGGGGCTATCCCGACGGTTCCTTCCGCCCCGATGGGGGGTTAACCCGCGCTGAATTTGCCGCCGCCTTGGTGGAAGCTTTCGACTTGCCCCTGGCGCGATCGCCCAAACCATTCAACGATATCAACCCGTCCTTTTGGGCAAACGGGGTGATTACTAAAGCGGTCCAAATGGGATTTTTGAGTGGTTTCCCCAACCGGATGTTTCGCCCCCAGGGAGGCTTAACCCGCGCCCAAACTTGGGTGGCCCTGGTGAGTGGGCTGGGCTTAGACGCGGGCACGAATTTGGATATTTCCACCCTTTACGGTGACGCGTCCGCCATTCCCGCCTATGCCCGCACCAAGGTAACCATCGCTAGCGATCGCCTGTTGGTGGTGAATTATCCCGACCGCGATCGCCTTAATCCCCGCCGCTCCATTACCCGTGGCGAATTGGCAGCGACCCTGTACCAGGCGCTGCTAACCCAAGGACAGTTGTCCCCCCTGGACCATCCCCATATTGTGCGTCCGGCGGAAATCCTTAACCCGCCCCTCCAGGATCCCCCAGCGCTGGACATTATTGAGTCGGCTCCCCCGTCCCAAAGCCTTTTCACCGATTTGGACAACCACTGGGCCCAGACGCCCATTGAATGTTTAGCGCTGGAGGGAATTTTGAACGGGCTGCGTCCCGGTGAATTTTCCCCCGATGGACCTATGACCCGCCTGGGTTTTGTGCAGGCAGTGGTCCAAGGTTTTTCCATCCCAGCCCGTCGCGCTGCCATTAAATTCCAAGATATTCCCGAGACGTTTTGGGCAAACGGCGTGGTTCAGCAGGCATACCGGGCAGGGTTTATTGAGCCTATTAACGGACCAGACTTCTTCCCCGCTGAGTTTCAGCCCACTGAGGCGATCGCCCGTCGTGACCTAATTATCGGTCTTGCTACGGGGCTAAACTGGCGCATTCCACCCGGGGACCCTCCTCGCAAGATACTGGACCCTTTGGATGATGGGGACCAGGTATCTGATGCGGAAGGGGAGGCGATCGCCGCGGCGGTGGTACGGGGGGCGATCGCCAATGGCGAAAACCCCAACCGGTTGGATCTGGATCGCCCAGCCACTCGCGCCGAAGTTGGGGCTATGGTTTACCAAGCTTTGGTGGCGGAGGGTCAACTAAGCGCCATTCCTGAAAGCAATCATCAGGCTGTTTTGCTGCCGGTCCCTGATTTTGCGATCGCCTGATTAGACCCATGGCGCTTTAATTTAGGGAATTGCATAAGCTCAAGTCTTTGAAGATCCCCCCCATCTCCCTTGTTATACCAATTCTTCAATCTGGAGAGATGTCAGATGCCCGCCACAACTGGCTTTCAAGGGTTTCAAATATCGCTTTAATTTAGAGAATTGGTATTAAAGGGGGCTTTTTCTCCCAGATTGAGATTAGCTATTAATACCAAATCCGCTTTAACTACCCCAAGATGATGGTTTTAGCTAAACCCTTATTCCGAAAGGCTTAGCACCCATTGGGCTATCTTTACGAAGTTGGGATTAACATTCCGGATTTGGTATAAGGTTAGTGGCTGTACTGGGGCTGGGCGTTGGAAGGGTAAATATCGGGGGCACTGAGCCTGCCGTCTTCCATATGCACAATTTGGTCAGCCAGGTCCACAATGCGGGGATCGTGGGTCACGACCACTACGGTGCTGTTGTCCTCTTTTGCCAATTTTCGCATTAGCTCCATCACCTGGTGACCGCTTTTGGCATCGAGGGCTGCGGTCGGTTCATCTGCCAAAATCAAAGGCGGCTTCTGGGCGATCGCCCGGGCCACAGCTACCCGTTGTTTTTCACCGCCGGATAGATCTCGCGGTAGGTTATCGACGCGATCGCCCAACCCATCGCGCCCTAGCAACTCCTTCGCTTCCTTGCGTGCCCTACGACCGCGAATTCCTTTTAGATTCAACGCGATCTCAATATTTTCCCGAGCCGTTAACGCCGGAAACAAATTAAATCCTTGGAAAATAAAGCCAATATTTTCTAAACGAAACTCCGCCAACGCCTTTTTAGACAGTTGGGTAATATCTTCTCCCAACAGCTTCACTGCGCCGCCCGTTGGGGTGAGAATGCCCGCTAAAATCGATAGAAACGTGGTTTTTCCTGAACCAGAAGGACCCATTAATAATTGAATTGTGCCAGGTTGGATAGCAAGATCGACACCCTTAAGAATGGGAACTTTGCGATGACCCGTTTGGTAAGCCATCTGTACATCATGAGCAAAAATAGCCGGTTGCACGCGCCCTGTAGGTAAGTTGCTAGGCAGATCAACAATCGGTGAAATCACAGACACGTCATTATATCGGTCAGAGCATTGAGCAGACTGGGGTGCGGCCGATAAAAGCGATGCAGACATAGTAAGAAATGGCGAAGTGGCGATTAATTTTTTTGGCAAGGATTTTATAAAGTGACTACGACTAAATGGCTTTAGTTGCAGTGGTTTAATGATGGAAACTAAAGGTTGTGGAAGCTAAAGGCGAAATAATAGAAAGCTAAGGTGTATCGTTCTTTGGGTTTTCTTGGCTGCTTTTTTCAATTACTTATTTCTATTACTTATGTTTAATAATGATTTGATGATTATATTGGTTGTGTTGTATTCGTATTATCCTGACCGATATTTGACGGCGGCGAAAGGGTGGTGACAGAACCTCAATTGGGGCGGTAATCCGGAATCGGTTGGGTGAACCTAGGAGAATTTAAATTGTCTGTGGCTGAGTTTTAACTGAAGGAATTGTAAGGGAGAGAGGCGATCGCCAACTGTGCTCGACCTTACGGACTGGGTCAACACTGCGGATATCCCCAGCGCAAAAATGGGGGGCAGTTGGAAAAATGGCGACAAAGCAAAGACGATAAATTCCGTTGGCAGGGAACTTGATAGAATCGCCGATACGATTACGGGGCTCTTGAACATTCAACGTTTTAAAGTCGCTCGTGTGGTTTAGTGACAATTGTTTAGTGGCAATTAAGCAGCGTTAGTGACGACTTAGTAGCGGTTTGAGCATGGGATTTAGAACGAGATGTGGTCATGCGATTTGATTTAGTCACCCTATTTCCCGAATTTTTTGATTCTCCCCTCCATTCAGGATTAATCGCCAAAGCGCTGGCGAAAAATATTGCCACGGTCCATCGCACTAACCCTCGGGATTTTACCCGCGATCGCCATCGCAAAGTGGACGACGAACCCTATGGCGGCGGGGCGGGAATGGTGATTAAGCCGGAGCCAGTTTTTGCCGCGTTAGACTCCTTACCAGTATTCCCCCGTCGCCAGGTGATTTATCTATCGCCCCAAGGGGAACCCATGACCCAAGGTTTATTCAAAGATCTAATTGATGACTGCGACCAGGTGGTGCTGCTTTGTGGGCATTACGAAGGGGTGGATGAGCGGGTGATGACGGCGGTGACGCGGGAGATTTCCCTGGGAGATTTTGTGCTCACCTGTGGGGAAATTCCGGCGCTGGCGTTGTTGAACGGGGTGGTGCGCCTGCTGCCGGGCACCGTGGGTAAGGTGGAGTCGCTGACGGCTGATAGCTTTGAAGATGGGCTGTTAGATTATCCCCATTACACCCGCCCGCAGGAGTTTAATGGGTTAACGGTGCCGGAGGTGTTGCGATCGGGTAATCACCAGGCGATCGCCCAGTGGCGACGGGACCAACAGCTTCAGCGCACTCGCGATCGTCGTCCTGATTTATACGAAAAATGGCAGGCAGCCCAATCTCGGCTATCCTCAGACAAACCCTAACTAGTTTCTACTTTCCGCAACGTTCCCCGTATGAGCCAATCCACGCTGTCGCCGGTTCTGTTACGCTTTCGGGCGATCATCACCAGCAATACCAGCCAGTACATTGCTAAGCGCGTTGGCCAGGCATTGATCACCCTGGGTCTAACGTCGATACTGTGCTTTTTTATTGTGGATCTGGCGCCGGGAAATTATTTAGGCATACTGCGGGAAAACCCCACCATTACCGAGGAGGTGCTGGAAGCGTACAAAAACCAGTTTGGGTTAGACCAGCCAGTGTGGGTGCAATACGGACGCTGGGTGGGACAAATTTTGACCCAGGGGGACTTTGGCACCAGCTTTGTGTACCAGCGTTCGGTGACGGAGTTGATCCTGGAGCGGGTCCCGGCCACCGAGTATATGGCGATTGCGTCCCTGGTG